>JAZDIW010000418.1:0-2530 GCA_043804575.1 bacterium | reverse complement strand
GATAGGTAAAAAACGAATTAATGTCTATGAGGTTACAAAGAAGGATATCCGAAGATTCGCCCAGGCCATAGGTGACCCAAACCCGCTTTACATGGATGAAGAATATGCAAGTAAGACACGGTATGGAAAAATTATTGCTCCCCCTCTCTTTTGTCATTCATTCGCCTTTGAGGACGTTCCGGCAGAAAAGCTGAGAGCAGACGGTTCGCCAACTGAGATTGACGTACCTTTGCCCGTCCAAAGGGCAATGGGAGGTGGGAGTGAATTCGAGGTTGGAGAGCCGATATCGCCGGGTGACGTGATTACTGTGACACGGACGATTATGGACATTTACGAGAAGCAGGGGAAAAGCGGGGTGCTGTATTTCGTTGTGATTGACACGGTGTATACGAATCAAAATGGAAAAATGGTGGCTCGAGAAAAGGCAACCTATATCCAGCGATGAAGCGAGGTGGAGATATGATTTCATGGGATGATGTTGAAGAAAACCTTGAGATCCCCGTACTCGTCAAGAACCCTACCTATATGCAACTGTTCATGTTTAGTGCTGCTACTTGGAACAGGCACCTTATTCACTATAACACTGAGTTTGCTCGTCACGATGGTCTGAAAGATGTTGCGGTTCATCGTGGATTAATGGGCAACTTCTTGGCCCAGATGTTGAGCAACTGGGTGGGCGATGTTGGCAGAGTGGTCAAGGTAGAGTGGAGTGTCCGAGGGAGCGCAATCCCCGGTGATACTCTAATCTGCAAGGGAAAAGTTACCGGCAAAAACATGAAGGATGGACAAAAGCTGGCGAACTGTGAGGTATGGATCGAGAATAAAGGGCAAGTCATTGTTCCCGGAACCGGCGTCGTGAAATTCGATTAAGTTGAACTTTTCTGAGAGGTATTGAACTGGCCGGCTTCGAGGTGCTATGGGGATTTTGTTTCGCGCTTTTTCTTGCCAGAAATCTCGGCAACCAAGTCGCGGCCGATTTGTGTGGCTTGAATGTCTAACATAGAGGTGCGCCTTACAGACAGATCCAAGAACTTCGCTTCGTCGGGCAGGACGAGTTTTTTAAAGAGCGGTTCAGCGAGCAGCTGCCGGCGCGCGTCCGCGCTGTCAAACCACGATTCGAAAAAGCCGTCAAATTCGAGAGGTGCCAGCTCCGGAAACTCATGGTTGGGATAAATGTGATGTTGAACGTATCTCTTTAGATGGCGGGCGAACTCAGGCGTGTCGCGAAGCAAGGGGCCGTGCACATCCCGCCAGTGGCGGGAAAATTCTTCGTGCGTCAGACCTGGTTTGCGTTTGATGAAACCAAGAGTAATAATCATTTCTCGCTCCTTTCGGTCAAGAAGTTATTGCCAAACTCCATCCTCTTTGCCTACCAGGAACCGCCACCTTCAACCGGCATCTTCTGAATAGATCCCGGCTTGCAGCAACCGATTGGACGACAAGTCAGCGCCTTGCTGGTGGGTAAAGTATCCGGCCGTGAAACCACCGTCGACAGGCAGTACGGCCCCGGTGACAAACGAGGTCGCATCCGAGAGAAGCATCAACGATACGGAGGCGACCTCTTCCAAGCGCCCGATTCGCCCCATCGGCGTTCGATCCTCGACTACGTTTTTGCGGAAAGAAGCCGGCACACCGCTCCGGAGCAACAACGGGGTTTCGACCATATGCGGGGCGATACAATTGACCCTCACTCCATGCCTTCCCCACTCGATCGCCAGATTCTTGGTCAAGCCGACAACAGCGAATTTCGAGGTGACGTAATGGCCACGGCCAGGATGACCGCCGAGGCTATCCACCGAGCCCACGATGACAATCGACCCTTTGCCACGCCTGATCATCCGCGCCCCCACTTCCCGACACGTGATGAACGTGCCCGTAACATTGATGGATAGAACTTCGTTCCACTCCTCATCGGGCAAGGCCTCGATAGGTTCCTGGCCGCCTCTGCCGGTAGAAACGACCAAGCCTTCAATGGGGCCGAGGGTCTTTTCGATGTCATCCACAGCCTTCCGGAACGCAACCGCATCCCGCACCTCCGCCGGAAACCCGGCAGCCCTTACCCCAAATGCCTTCGCCTCGGCCACTGTCGACTCGATTGCCTCCATACGCCGCGCGACAACCGCAACATGAGCCCCGTCACGAGCCGCGGCAAGCACCGTAGACCTTCCGATTCCCGACGATCCGCCGGTTACGCATATGACGCGACCATTGAGTCCATATTTAATCATACGTGCTCTCCTATGATGGTTGCAGGAACGCCACTACGATTTCATGCCGTCTTCTTCGGAAACGGAGATTGGATGATTTCGAGAGGGTCGTAGTGCAGTCCCCATATTTCTCTTATGGTGCCAATGATTTCTCCGACGGTCAGGTCAGCCTTTACGATTTCTGCGCCCACCCAACCACTCCGAATCGCTTCGATCATCCCGCCCATCTCATCAATCCGGTCATTACTAAATACCAATGCAAGGAAGATCTCAAGAAAAAAATTCGCCACGACCACCCCACAGATCTGGGAACAACGAAAAGG
>JAZDIW010000417.1:0-4724 GCA_043804575.1 bacterium | reverse complement strand
CGAACAAATGGAATTCGTGACTCCCGAAGAAATCGCACAAGTGGTTCTCTGGGAGATTGAGGGAGGAAACACGGGGCTGGACATCGTCGCCGCTCTGGATGCTTCTGTTATGGGCCCCACCTATCGAGCCGGAATCCTGCGCGAGGCGGCCCTGCGACAGATGGCCAAGTTGGAGGCGGAACATGGGGTGGAATCCGTTGCGTTCGAGATTCTCGGGCCTCCGCGACTGTCGAAACTGCTTCATGAGGCGCATCTTCTGCGCAGGACCGTGCGAACACTCCAGGGAGTCCTGAGCCAGACAGCCGAGAAGCTAGCCAAAGAGACGGAGCAGTTGATCCGAACAAATCAGGAGCTGCGCGCCTCCATTCTTTCGATTGGAATCCCGATACTACTTCCCGACGGTCAATCGCTTCTGCGGGGTCCCGAAGTGAAGATTCCGCCCTACTCGGGCAGTGACGAGTTTGAAGTGACGGCCGACACGATAGACAACTGGGCCCATAATGGCTGGGTGGATCTGCGCAAGACGAATATGGAGCTATGGCGTCAGCGAATCGCGGATTACTTGGAACAGACGCATCGAGCGGATCCGAGCGACAGCTCATCGAATTTTCCTTGGGATCGTCTCGCTTCCGATGTGTCCGATGAGATTCATCCGGGCAAGCTCGTGGCTCAGATTTTCATCCAAGAAGAAAAGGGAGCCCGCATTAAGCGGTAGGCATCGTGCGAAGACTGGTGATCGCGATTGACGGCCCGGCAGGGTCCGGGAAGTCCAGCACGGCCCGCTTGGTGGCGAAGACTCTGGGCTACCGATACCTGGATACCGGGGCTATGTATCGAGCCGTGGCCTTGAAGATGCTGGAGCGGGGGATCGAGCCGAACGACTCGAAAGCCATCGAGGAACTGCTGCGAGATGTCCGAATCGAGCAAAAGGAAGAAGGTGGGAAGACACTCATCTTCTTGGACGGAAGGGATGTGAGCGACGCCATCCGCACTCCCGAAATATCTCTTTGGGTGGGTCCGGTTTCCGAGAATCCGACCGTTCGCCAATTTTTGGTGGCGTTGCAGCGGGAGATGGGAAAAAAGGGGGGAGTGGTCGTCGAGGGGCGAGACATCGGCACGGTGGTCTTTCCCGATGCCCAATTGAAAATCTATCTCACGGCAGATTTGAATGAGCGTGCCCGCCGTCGCCTTCGGGATCTCAGCGCCCAAGGAGTCGGCCAAACCGAGGACGAGGTTCGCCAAGCCTTGGCGCAGCGCGATGAGCGGGACAGCACGCGGCAACACAGTCCGCTTCAGCGAGTGCCCGATGCCGTTGTCGTGGACACCACCGATTTGACCCTTGAGCAGCAGGTCGAGAAGATTGTTGACTTCGCTCGGCAGCGAGAAAAGTCGCAGAAGTCGAAAAAGGATTCATGAGATTTGGCTATGCTCTTTGCCGCGCACTGGCTCATCACCTGCTCTGGCTCTTCTTCGGCTTGAAGGTTCGGGGAAAGGCGAATATTCCGCCGGACGGGAAGCTGATTATTGCATCCAATCACCGCTCGAACCTGGATCCCTTGATCTTGGGGGCTGCCATGCCACGCGAAGTGCATTACTTTGCCAAGATGGAGCTGTTCAAGAATCGGCCGCTCGCCGCTCTGATTCGCTATCTCAATGCGTTTCCCGTCACCCGATCCGGATTCGACCATCGGGCTCTTCGGCAAGCGGTGAAAATCCTGCAGCGAGAGGAAGCCTTGGTGATTTTCCCCGAGGGAACGCGCGCTCCGGCGGGCGGGTTCTTGCAGGCGAAAACGGGCATCGGATGGATTGCGGCTCTTTCCGGAGCGCCTATCGTTCCGGTGTATGTCCATGGCACGGATCGCTTATGGCGCGCCATCTGTCGACATCCTCGCATCGCCGTGGTGATTGGAAAACCTCTTTCCCTTTCGCAGCTTGCCCCTCCCTCGCTGCAAGGGAAGCAGCGGCATCACCGGATTGCCGACGAGATTTTGGAGAGAATTCGCACGCTTTCGCTGGAGACGCCCGGTCGCCTCGTGAAGGAGAAGGGGCCCGTCTTTGAACGCGATGTGATTCCCTATCCTCATTTGCGATGAAGATTCGGATGATTCATAAACACAAGTAAGGAGTCTTTTCCATGGCTGAAAACATCCCCCAGGGTCCGATGGACCACGGGCCAATCGAGAGAGAGAAAGGAGGTGAATCCATCGCGACATCCCCATTGCACCCAAAAGCCGCCCCATCCTCTCCGCGCGAGGAGATGGAGTATCGCGGGCGTGTCGTCACGCTTGACGATATAAAGGGAAGTGAAACAGATACCGTTTCCGAAGAGGCCGGCGAGCTGATTTCCCTGTATGAGCGCACCATGATGGAATTCAAGGAGGGGGAAATCGTTCGAGGGAAAGTCATCGCTATCGGCGAGAAGGAAATCACGGTAGACATAGGCTTCAAATCGGAAGGGACGGTTCTCGCGGAGGAATTCGATAATCTGTCGGAAATCAAAATAGGCGATGACATCGAAGTCTATTTGGACCGAGTCGAAAACGCCGAAGGCCAACTCATGTTATCCAAAAAGAAAGCGGATTTCTTCAAGATTTGGGAGCGCATCGGGGATGCATATCGGCAAAACGAAATCATTCAAGGCCGGATCTTGCGCCGCATCAAAGGAGGAATGGTTGTCGACGTTTTCGGAGTCGACGCCTTCTTGCCGGGATCTCAGGTGGATATTCATCCCGTTCATGATTTTGACGCCCTCGTGGGGCAGACCATGGACTTTCGCATCGTGAAGCTGAATGACACTCGAAAAAATGTCGTCGTATCGCACAAGGTTCTGGTGGAAGAAAGTATGGCGGGCATTCGCGAAAAAGTCCTCAGCGAAATGGAGATCGGCAAAATCATCGAAGGGACCGTCAAGAACATCACGGACTTCGGTGTCTTTGTCGACTTGGGGGGCGTCGACGGTCTCTTGCACATCACCGACCTCTCGTGGGGACGCGTCAGTCATCCTTCGGAAGTCGTTCAACTGGATCAGAAGCTGCAGGTCAAGGTCCTGGACTATGACCCGGAGCGGCGTCGCATCTCCGTGGGTCTGAAGCAGCTTCAGCCCCATCCGTGGGAAGGGGTGGAAAACAAGTATCCCGTCGGCGTTCGAGTGAAAGGGAGGATTACCTCCATTGCTCGCTACGGCGCTTTCGTCGAGCTCGAACGAGGGTTGGAGGGGCTGATTCACATATCCGAGATGAGTTGGACTCAACACATCAAGCATCCCTCGGCCATGGTTTCCGTCGGAGACGAAATCGAGACGGTCGTCCTCTCCGTGGACAAGGAGAATCGCAAGATATCTCTGGGATTGAAGCAGACCGAAGCGGATCCTTGGGAGAATCTCGAACAGAAATATGCGGTCGGATCGCGGCATAAGGGAACCGTCAGAGATCTGGTTCCTTTCGGTGCTTTCATCGAATTGGAGGACGGGATCGACGGCTTGGTGCATATTTCGGATCTATCCTGGACGAAACGCATTCGACACCCCGGAGAAGTCCTCAAGAAGAGCGAAGAAGTCGAGATCGTGGTGCTTGGATTTGACCGCAGCGAACGTCGGATCGCGCTCGGACTGAAACAGGCGCAGGAAAATCCTTGGGATCGTTTCGAGCAAATCTACCCCATTAAAGCTCAGACGACGGGAAAAGTCGTCCGCTTGCTCGAGAAGGGTGTGGTCGTGGAGCTTCCCCTCGAAGTGGAGGGTTTCGTTCCCAACAGTCAATTGCGGCGTATCGCGCCGGGTGCCGACCGCCGCGCAATCAGTGTCGGCGATGTGCTCAATCTCGAAGTCATCGAGTTCGACAAGGAATCCAAGAGAATCATTCTTTCGGCGTTGGAAGCGGAGAAGTCCACCGAAGCCAAAGAGTACGAGGAGTATCTGAAGACAACCGATGCGGCTACCCAGATACCCTTGTCGGAATCTGTGCAAGAAAAACCGAAAGATGAGCCGGAGCGAGCCGAAAGCGAATCCATTTCAACCGATTCTGTGCCACGCGAGGAACCGAATGAAAGTGCTGGCGAGGAACCGAATGAAAGTGCTGGCGAGAAACCGGAATCCGAAGAATCCATGCCTCCCAAATCCCCTGCGGAGTAACCAAGGACGGGTCGTCTCGTTGGCGCAAGACCGAGGATGATCATAGGATTGTGATTTTGTCATGTCGGAACCCAAAGTCTGTATCGGCACGGTAGGCTGTAAGCTGAACCAATTCGACAGCGAGGCCATCTTATCGGATTTTCGGCGAATCGGCTATGGCACGACAGATGTGCCGGCCGAGGCAGACTTGTGTGTCGTGAATACTTGTGCGGTGACGCTGGCGGCCGAGAGAAAATCGCGCAACCTTCTTCGACGCCTCGGCAGAGAGGCCCCTCGGGCACGCCTGATTGCCGCCGGATGTCTGGCGGAGCGTGATCCCCGGACATTAAAGGCGATAAAGGGAGTGGACACCGTTCTCGGCAACAGAGAAAAAGAACACATTCTCGATTTCCTTTTTCGCAAAGATGGGCAGGCTGTTGCCGTCGGAGAGATTTCCAGTGTAACAGGCTGGACGGATCATCGTGTGACGGATGGCCTGCTGGGACGCGCACGAGCCTATGTGAAAATCCAGGACGGTTGCAACGAGAAGTGCACCTATTGCATTGTTCCCGAGCTGCGAGGACGGCCCCGCAGTTGTTCCGTTGCGGATGTCACC
>JAZDIW010000416.1:0-3434 GCA_043804575.1 bacterium | reverse complement strand
AAGAATCAACGCGAATGCCCGGGGGGGGCCAGAGTTGGAGAAGAAGCTTGACGAAATCTGCGAAAAGCATCATCCTGACGGATGGAAAGAAGACGATATCCCTTTTTAAGGAGGCATTATGATCGCATGGTACTGGATGTTGGGGGCGTTTTTCGGGGGGCTTCTCATGGGATGGATGATCTGCTCCTTGATGGTGGTCTCAAAAGAAAGCAATGCGGAGAAGCCTTTGTGGGGGGCTTCAGTCATGGAGACGCAGAATTTTTTTGATAATCTTTACCACTGGTTCTCGGCTATGGACGAACCCGAGATGAGTAAAATCCTTTACTCTCTCGTGAAGAACGTGTATTTTGGAAGACGGACGATTCATAAGTGCCCCACGAGGAAGGGGAAAACTATTAACCTTTTAGACACGAATACGAATAGAGTTGTACGGCGAGCATCGCAAAAGATGCTTGATCAAATAAACAGGAAAGGAGAATGAGATGGCACCAACACTGACACTGGGAGAGGCACTGAGTTTCCAGAATCTGGGCGGGGGCGCGGCGGAGGAAAAGTTCGAGGAGGGTCTGAAGAAGGTCCTGGCAAATATCCTCGATCCGAACACGCGGCCACAGACGGCGCGGGAGATTATCCTGCGGGTCAAGATTAAACCCTCAGAGGAGCGGACAGATGCGGATGTGATCATCGACTGTCAGACGAAACTTGCGGCAGACAAGGTCTTCCCCACGAAGATCTTCATCGGCAAGGATATCAAAGGGCAGCCGGAGGCGCACGAGGTAAATGCAAACCAATATACATTGTTCCCAAAAGAGAAGGGGAACGTAACCAGCATGGCGGCTGCGACCGCGGAGGGAGGGAAACATGATTAAAGAAGCGATTGAAAAGATTTTGGACATCTCGAACCCCGGGATTATGGAGTTTTCGGGGAGGAAGTACGCCACTAAAGGCATTATCCCGATTCACGATCCTTCTCCAACGGCTCTGGATCTCCAGACCCTCACGGGACTCCGGGATTACCTGCAGGCGAATATCGACAAACTCGCATCGGAAGCCTTGTTACTCCACGTCTTCGACTATGCAAACGTGGCGTTAATCTCGAAGCTCGAAAATCCGTGGCTTATGCGAGAAACATACGTCGTCGTCAAATGCGACACACTGAAATTCCCCTTTGGGAGTTGGATGGACGTGGAGACCTTCATTATTCGGATGCAGTCGCAGTTCGTCCCCTCTGCGGAGGTCGATAACATCTTGAGGCTCGTCGGAAATGTAGCGGACTCTGTCGTCAAACAATTCAATGACGACGGTGTGACCCAACAGGCGACCGTGAAGACCGGGGTCTCCAGGGTCGAAAATGTGGCCGTTCCGAACCCGGCAATCCTGGCGCCGTACAGGACTTTTCTGGAGGTCGAGCAACCGGCCTCAAGGTTTGTCTTCAGGATGAGATCCGGAAACGACACCCCGGTGTGTGCTCTCTTCGAGGCGGATGGAGGAGACTGGAAGAACAAGGCGATCCTGAGAATTAAGAAATGGTTGCAAGATAATACTAAGGATATCGCCATAGTCGCCTGAATCGTAAAATCGCATAAACAGGTGCCGCCCTGCAGAGAGACACGCCCTCGACTCACCTCCGGACGTGGAGATCCTCCGGGGCGGCGCCCACTTATGGGGATAGTCTCTTCGGAGTTAGGCTTATCAAGAAGCCGGACTATTGGTAAGTAAACCTCCGAGGAGCGCCCCTCTTGAAAGGGAGAATCATGAAATCAATAAAAGAATTACGCGATATGGATATGAAGTTGCGGGAAATGAGAATCTTGCCCCCTTACTTTCTTTCGGTGCTGCAGTCGGAGGTGGATGATATCCACCTTCTCTCTTCGTTTTGTCCCGTTTCAGCCTATGGCAATCATATACAGAAGTATGACTCTCATGTCTTTTATGAATTTGGGGCGTGCGAATGCTTCAGGTTTGTTGCACCCGAGAGAAGAAAGAGCGAACTTCGTCGGCGAAAGGGGGATGTAAATGTCAAGGAATGATGCACTGACGGCAAAAGCGGAAATGTGGGAAGCGGCCACCGACTACGCCAAAAAGCACAAGGTGAAGATGACACGCGGGATCTTCAAACGGCTGTTCCAGTCCTCAATCTATACCCCTCATCAGAGTGAACGTGAATGCGCCCGGAGGCGTCGGCAGATGGAGAGGGGGATTCTGAAGGTGAAACCTCAAGGTATGGGAATATTTTACGAAGAATCTGGTGCAATTACAGAAGAAGCGTGGAAGGATCTGGAGAAGAAATGATCACCCCTGTCTTCCGTGGCCGCGTAAGTGAATCCGGTATCCTCCAAGTAGGTCCCCAGTTTGAGGTTTGGCTTTCCACCTTGAAAGGTAAAGAAGTCGATGTCATCGTCCGGGAGAAGAGAACCCAGCGGTCCAATCAGCAGAATAAATACTATTGGGGTGTCATCATAAAAATGATCTGCGAAGAGTTGGGTCACGAAGAATACGAGAAGGATGTTGTTCACTACGCACTTCGGTTAATGTTTCTCGGAGAGGAAGAAAATAAACATGGACTCAAAATCCCACGGTCAACGAGATCCCTATCCACAAAAGAGTTCATCGATATCTATACAGAACCTATCAAAAGATGGGCTGTGGAGTTCCTTTGCTTGCGAATTCCTGATCCAAACGAGGTTGAATACTGAGGAGGTGCGGTGGCTGTCTTAATTTATATTCCTCACTCCTATATTTGAAGCTGCCGGAGTCGCCGCGTTCAAACTCACCTTCTGTAACGCCCCAAAATCTATATTTGCCTGCTCAACCACCGCCACATCCAATTTGTCAGCCCCGAACAGTGAATCCCAAACCTGCTGAGGCACCACCATGAAGTCCTGCCACACCGGGAGATATGTAGCGGGTTCGGTGTGGATCACCCGAAGTCTGCCGAGCGTCCCGGTATCAATCGCACTCAGGCTGACCTTGAAGCATCCGTGGGCGTCATAGGTCGTGGCGACAAAGTTCGCCCCCTGTTCCCGGACGGCCAGCGTTCCGCCGTTTTTGCTGAGCATGATCCCAGTCGCAGCGGCATCAAGGCTGGTGATGATCCCCGCAGCCACTTCCAGAGTTACGCCATCCGCGAAGTCCAATACAGGCCCGAAGGTTATGATTGATATCGTTGATTGTCTTAGCCACATCACGCAGCCCTCATTTGTTGGTAGTAGTTTGCAAGTCGGGCCTCGCGACCATAGTCCTTTTGAGCCCACGCCCCTTGACCCGCCTCATATATGCACCACGGAAACGCGTAGAGATATGCGATTTCCTCGGCGGATAGGGCGCGGTTGTAGATGGAGACGGAAGAGATGAGGCCGTTGAAGGGAGTCAGGGCGTCGTTCCCTCTCGCTCCAATTTTCAGAGACGATGTCCCGTTTGTTGGAATCTTTGTC
>JAZDIW010000415.1:0-8654 GCA_043804575.1 bacterium | reverse complement strand
CTCGAGCCACTCCATCCGAATCCAAAATGTCCGTCTCATAGAAAACCGCTTTTCCCGGAACATTGTGCCGAAATCCCGTGGACAGATTGTCCAGAACAGCCACGTCGTGCCCCCCGCCAAGATAGGCATCGGCCACATGGGAGCCAATGAATCCCGCACCGCCCGTGACAAGAATCCTCATGTCCGCTCCTTTGGACTGACCGCACGCACGACATTCAGGGATTTCATATTTTGTTCCGCATACTCGAGCAGGTCATCTATGTTCGTTTGCTCCCCTAAATACTCCCGATAGGCCCGGACGCTATCTTCCGGCAGGAATCTCGGCTCCCAACCGAGAGCTCGCAACTTCGAAATATCCGAGAGGCTGTGCCTCGTATCACCGAAACGGAAGAATCCGGCGATGCGCGCAGAAAGATGTTCCTTTTCAAAAATCCGGGCGACAATGGCGCAAAATTCCTTGACGGTGTAGGGTTTTCCTCCTCCAACATTGAATACTTGCCCATTCGCTCGCGAGTCCTCGAGCACGAGAAGATTCGCCTGCACGACATCCTGAATGTTCACATAATCCCGCACTTGCTCGCCATCTTCGTAAATCAGGGGAGCTCGATCGAAAAAGTAGGAGAGACTGAAGATGCGGCAGGCACCGGAATAGTGATTATAAAAGGACTGCCGTGGCCCTTGCACAATCGAATAGCGCATGGCGACGGAGGGTATGGCATACCGCCGCCCGAAATTCACGGTGATCATCTCTTGACAGTACTTCGACATGGCGTATTGATTCTGGGGATTGGCCACCGTTTCGGGAGTGGGCTGCCACCTGAGTACTTCACTCGTTTCCGGATCCGTGATCTCCCAGCGACCTTCCTGCAATTGCTCCACCGAGCGAATGGCCGGCAGAATCTCTCGCGCGTCGCGACGGCGATACAGTCCTTCACCGACCACCGCTTGAGACGAGGCCACAATGACTTTCTCCACCGGAAGTCTTTTCTCGACAATCAGCTCGTAGAGCAGAGCCGTGCCCACCGCATTCACATGGAAAAACTTGCTGAAATCGGGCAGGTAATCTTGATAGGCGGCAAAGTGATAGACGACCTGCACGCCGTCAAGAGCTTTCAGGAAATCTTCTCTCTTCCGGACATCCCCCTCGATGAAGCGCGCCTCCTTGGGCACATAATCGGGCTTCCCTTTGAGATGTACGGGCTTTTCCAAATTGTCAAGGATGGTGACCTCATACCCCTTCGTCAGGAGTGCATCCACCGTATGTGAGCCGATGAAACCTGCGCCCCCTGTAACCAAAACTCTCACAAGTCCTTCCTCATTGACTTCGTTCCGTCACCTTAGTGAGCCCCTCTTCCCATAAGAACGACGGGAATCGTTTTCAGCAGGATCTTGATATCAAGCCAGAGGGACCATTTGTCTATGTATTGCAAATCCAGCCGAACCCACTCGTCAAAATCCCGAATCTCCGACCTCCCCGAGATTTGCCACAGGCAGGTCAATCCCGGTTTCACGGAGAGCTTTCGACGATGCCAGCTTTCGAATTTGTCCAGTTCCGTCACGAGGGGCGGTCGCGGGCCCACCACGGACATATCCCCTCTCAAAACACTCCAGAGCTGGGGAAGTTCATCGAGGCTGAATTTTCGCAGAATACTTCCAACGGGAGTGACCCTTGGATCATTCTTCATTTTGAAGACGACCTTCTCCATCTCATTCTTGTCCATGAGGAGTTCTTTCATCCGATCCGCGCCGACGACCATGGTTCGGAACTTGTACCCCGTAAATTTCTTCTTGTTCAGTCCCACGACTTCCCAGCGGTAGAAAACCTGCCCTTTCGAAGTCAGCTTAATCGCAAGTGCAATCAGCAGGAACAGAGGAAGAAAGAGAATCAGCAGCGTGGCGGAGAAAGCGATGTCAAAAATCCGTTTTGCCAAGAGCTGCCATTCCTTCAGCGGAGTCGTCGAGTAAATCAAGACCGGTATCCCGTGAATGACTTCGCTTTCCACTCGTGAAATGAGTCCGCTGAAGAAATCGGAGATGATCAGAGTGCGCACGCCCTCCTGCTCGCAAAGGGCAAACAGGTCCACGCAGTCTTCCAGTTGCCTTGTGGGAACGGCAAAAACGACCTCATCAATGGCATGCTGATGGAGAACCGAGGGCATATCCGCCGGCGTGCCCAGCACGGGTGCTCCGTAGTATTGCTGGCCAAGTTTCTCGGGGTCGTTATCAATAAATCCGATAAGATCCACGCCCCAATCCGCGTGCTGTCTCATCGAATTGATGTAGCGGCCGGCCTTCTCTCCGGCTCCCACGACCAGCACTGTGGGTCGCAGTCGTCCCGCTCCTCGCAGATAGTCCCGCAGATAGAAAAGGAAAAGTTTTCCGATCAGAAGCAGTAAGACATCCACGAGTACGAAGAGAAAAAGAACACTGCGGGGCGGCAATTCGATCCGCAAAAGATAGCAAACGGCAAGCAAAGCCAGTGAGCCGAAAAAGATCGTGCGGAGAACGCTCTGCAGGTCAAAGAAAAGCGAGGGGCTGCGCTGAGGAGAGTACGCATTCTGCAAATCAAAGAAGAGCCACCAGATCACAACAAGGATAACCAGGGAGTTGTAGTAGTCCCGGACATCGAGGGCCTGACCAAACAGGTAGAGGGTCCGCAATTGAGCTCGCAGCCCGAAGGCAATGACAAACGAAATAATCGTCAGAAAAACATCCAGGATCTGCGAAAGCAGCCCCATCCACCGTGATTGTATCGGAACTCCCGGCATGCGCCAAAACCCTCTTATACCTGTGCGCGACCGAAGAAAGAGCGTATCTGGGCAATGACTTCGTCCTGACTCTCCTCCGAAAGTTCGGGATAGATGGGGATAGCCAGAGACTGCTCGGAGCACCGTTCCGCCACCGGAAAATCTCCCTTCGCATAGCCCAGCTCTCGAAAGCACTCCTGCAAATGCAGAGGAATGGGATAATAGATGTCGCAGCCAATGTCATGGCGTTGCAGGTGCTCTTTCAAGCGGTCACGATCCTCGAGCTGCACAACGAATTGATGATAGGTATGATAGAATCCCGTCCGCTCCACGGGAAGAACCAACGGCAATCCGGAGAGCCCCTCCTTGTAGCGAGAGGCGATGCGCCGCCGGGCCTCATTCCAGGCAGAAAGATGAGGCAATTTCACCAAGAGAACCGCCGCCTGAAGTTCATCCAAGCGCCCATTGATGCCCACACGGAGATGAATATACTTGTCACGCCCGCCATGCACTCGAAGAACCCGAAGATTCGAGGCCAATTCTTCGTCATTCGTCACCACCATGCCCCCATCACCGGTTCCTCCCAAGTTCTTCGTCGGGTAGAAAGAGAAACAGGTCATCGAGCCCACTTGTCCGGCGCAAAATCCCTTTCCCTCCGCACCAATCGCCTGCGCCGCATCTTCAATGAGACAGACCTGCTTTTCTTTGGCAATCTGCTGAAACCTCTGGCCATCCACAAGATGTCCAAAAAGGTGAACGGGCATCACGACACGCGTATTTCGTGTGCAGGCGGCTGCGGTTTTGGCGGGATCCAGGTTGAAGGTGTCCGGCTCAATGTCCGCCAGAATCGGTGTGGCACCGAGGCGAACGATGGAGCCGACCGTGGAGAAGAAGGAATAGGGCGTCGTGACCACTTCGTCTGTGGGACCGACACCCGCCGCCATTAAAGTCAGGAGGATTGCATCCGAACCCGAGGAAACCCCGACGCCATGCCGGACCCGACAGAGGGTCGCGACCTTCTCCTCCAGGGATTTTACTCGCGGTCCCAAAATGAAGTATTGTTCCTCGAATACCTCGCGGACAGCCGCCATGACCTCATTTCGGATACTCCCATATTGGGCTTTGAGATCAATCATAGGAACTTTCATGGCTTGCTCTCCAAGAAATAGTGAACGGTTCTCTCAAGCCCCTGACGAAAATCATCCCCCATTCTATAGCCCATTGCCGCCGAAATCTTCTCGATTCCCGCCAGCGAATGCCGAACATCTCCGGGCCGCGCCGCCTCGAACTTCGGCGGGACGCTCACCCCCATAATGTCCTGCAGATGTTTCAGCAGATCCAGAAGCGAAAAGCGGTCGCCGCAAGCCACATTAAAAACCTCTCCGGCCAGGCCCGACGCTTTGCATGCCAAGAGATTTGCCTCCACAACATTCGAGACGAAGGTGAAATCACGCGATTGCTGGCCATCTCCATAGATGATGGGCGCTTCCCCTCGCTTCAGCGCCGTAATGAAGCGTGGAATCACGGCGGAATATTGGGATGTGGGGTCTTGCCGCGGGCCGAAAATATTGAAGTAGCGCAAGACCACGGTTTCCAGTTCATAGAGGCGAGCGAAAGCCTGGCAATACTTCTCTGCGGACAATTTCGAAACGGCATAGGGAGAAAGCGGATTCACGGGCATATCTTCCACCTTGGGAAGCGTCGGACTGTCTCCATAGACCGAAGAGGAGGAAGCGAAAACAAATCGCTTCACCCGCGCATCGCGTGCGGCAACCAGGAAATTCAGAGTTCCGTCCGTATTGACCTGATTTGATGTGATGGGATCCTGCACGGAACGCGGAACGGAGGGCAACGCCGCTTGGTGAAGAATATGGTCTGCTCCCTCCACCACCTCGCGCACTTGATGGAAATTGCGAACATCTCCTTCGTACAGAGTTATCGAGGAAAGAAAAGGGGCCAGATTCTCTCGCTTTCCCGTTGCGAAATTGTCAAACACCGTCACCTTCTGGCCGCGCTCAAGAAGCTCGGCGACGAGATTGGATCCTACGAAACCGGCCCCGCCGGTAACGAGGTAATGGGCCTTCTCTCTCATTCTCCTTCCAAAGACTCCTTTCGCCGAAAGGTATAACATGGATTGACCATTCCCCGGAAAGCCCCGAAAATATAGTCGAGTTGGCCCTTGGTCAGGCCGGCATGACAAGGGATGGCCACGATTTGCTCTCTCGCGTCCGTTTCCGCATGGACTCCGAACTCTCCCAGGCGGCTCGCGACTTTCTCTGCGTCGTAGGGTTCTTCACACTGCAACAGAAATGCGGTCGGTGATTTGGGTTCCTGTTGCTTTGGAACCGGCTTCATCCCGACCAGATGAAAGAGGTCTCGCAAATGGCACCAATTCTCACGCCGACGCTGCGCGTAGAATTCCCGAAGCGGCCAGTGGGTGAGCAGCTGCTCTCGAACCACATTTCGCTTGGTCACATCCAGGCAGTGAAATCGGTCCCAAACGGCGCCATCGTCAAAGTATTTCCCCAGCAAAATGGCTCCAAATTGCATGGGAAACAGTCGAGCGAAATCAAAGACGGAATAGACTCCGAAACTGCCGATTCGCACCTTTTGCACTTCGGCTTCCAGACTATCCCGGCAGTCTTCGATCAGGGGAACCGGACCTTGAGCGAACTCTTCGACGGACTCGTCCGGCACACCCCAGCGGTGACCGATGAGCACCGCAGAGGGCTCCTTGCTTCTGATTTCAAAACGATACTCTTCTCCGAACATCTCTCGCAGCGTCCGAACATAACTTTCCACTCCCAGAGAGGAGCGGACGAGAATGGTGGCTCCTCGCGGCAACTCAAGAGCACGAAAAGCGGATTGCAGAGCGAAAGCTCCGGACGGCAGGAAAGTGAATTCCGCTTCAAAGTACTCCAATAGCTGCGTATTGATGGGGGCAACTTGCGGCACTTCCCAATGCAAGTGCTCCCCGCTGAACGGATGAACGCGAAAGCAGGGCCGCACCTGCGGGGCGGGCGGGTGAAAAAGGATCGGATAGGGTTGCGTGCAATATTTCTGGAAATAATGCTGCAGTTCCTCTCGATACGAAACGCCCACATCCAAATACTCATACGGACTATTCTGAAACGTCTCCACGATATGCCAGAAGAGATAGGCATTCACTTCGTGTCGCCGTCCCTTTTCCGTCGTTCCGCCGTAGTGATAGAAAAGAGTATTGGATGTGACGGGCGTGACGATAATGCCTCCGACCAGCTCCTCTCCAATATAGGCCAGGTAGAGTTTCTGATTTTCTTCCAGATGCTCCGTAAGCGTTTCCGGATCAAACCAGACTTTCGCCATCAGAGAAAGATCCCGACTCTCCACCATGCGGACTCCGGCACGCTGCGCCTTCCGAATGCCCTGTTTGGCCCGAGAGCGCAACTTCTGCCACGCTACGGTGGGATTCAGATGAAGCAGCGACCCTTGTGTGAGAACATCCTTTCCAAGATATTGCATGGCTCAATCAGCAGGTTATACCGGCGCTATCCGGACAACTCGTCAAAAAAGGATTGACAAACAAAAATGGACAGTCCTCTTCATCGCGGGCGTCCCACATACATTCGTTCACGGCCGCCTCGCTTGTCGTGCCCCAATAGTTCTGTTCGACTTGAAGGTTATGACCCCTATTGAACTGACAGGAGCCGATGTGAACACAATAGCTCTCGAGATTTCTCATGCAGTTGTAGTGAATGCTCGGATAGGAAGCCCCGGTGTTGTCCTGCGTGAATCCGACATAGATGCCTTTGAACAGATCCGAGAAGACGTTTGCCTGAATGAGATTCGTGCTATCACATCGTGAACCAAAATAGATTCCATGACGACACCGGATGACCTGATTGTGCGTGAAGCGCACATCGTTGCTGAGCAGAATGTGTATCCCCCCCTCATTGCCGCTTCCCTCCGTTCCACATCGCTCCAACCAATTGTTGTGAATCAGGCCCCCGTTCCAATCGAAAACCACGAGACCGTAGAATCCGTTTCGATAGAACAGGTTGGATTGTATGTCCGCATTCGAGGCCGTATTCACGACCATTCCGTTGCCGCCGATATCGAGAAAGATGCAATTCATCACCCGAGGCCCCGCCCCCGAAATCGTCAATCCTTCCGCATTTACTTTGCGGAAGAAACAATGGTCGAACAAGCCGCCCCCTTTGGCAGAGTTGATGCCTTGGTGAGCACCTTCCACACGGTTGTAGGAGAGGCTGGGCGTTGTCGCTGTCGAAGAAAATTGAAGCATATTCCAGTGGGCGCTGATAATCGTATCCGAATGGCAAGTCCACACAATCCAGTTCTCCGGAGTGCCGTCGGCAATCAAAGTGCCGCTGACGACAAGCCAGCGATCCTGTTCAAATCGAAGCACCGCGCCCGGCTGGATCGTCAGCGTCACATCCTCAGGCACATTGACAATACCGCTGAAAACATAATGGTGGTCTTCCAGAAAGGTGGTATTCACCTCCAAGGATTGAAAACTGAAAAAAGTCTCGCGAAAGAGAGTCACCGTGCCAACGCTGGCATCTCCCCCTTGAACGGCGGCGGTGACGGGCGCACTCCAGCCAAAACTGTCGCGGCGAGCACTAAAAATATACATTCCATCTGGCACATCCGAGAAGGTGTAATTGCCTGCCGCATCCGTCGTCGTTACATACAGAGGCTGCTGCAGGCGCCAATCGAAATCGGCCGCAGGCGAGTAGGGAAATCCGATACAAGGATGGGCGGAGGTGATTGCCCAAATCGGTTCATTGGAGCCGTGGCCAAACAATTGGACAATAATTCCACCGTGTGAGCTCTCTCCCTCGAGCATCACGCGACCCGATAGGTTGCTCCCGCCATTTTTTCCGGGCTGACATCCCATCAGAAGAAGACCGAAAAGCGAGAAGGCGAATAGAAGAAAAGCCCATTTGCACTTCATGGATACCACCTACCCCGACAGGAAATAGACAATCATCGCCGCCGTGAAAGCCCAAAGCAACACATTGATCATAGTCGGTCGGTCCCGAATCAGCATCTGCGTCGGGTCGCCGCCTTGGGCACGATTGTAAATCAAATAGAGGTACCGGAAAAGACCATAAACGACAAAAGGAATCGTCCAGAAAAGAGCGCGGGTCCCATAGTGCTTCAGAGTATCATCCGATATGGTATAAAGGCTGTAGGCCACGAGAGTCGCAGCCCCCAAGACCGCCAACAACTGGTCAATGAAGTGAGTCGAGTAGTGAAGCAAAGAGGCACGATGAGAGGCCGCTTGATCCCCCAGAAGAACGATTTCATGCCGACGCTTGGCAAGCGCCAAGAAAAGCGACAGCAGAAAGGCGCAGAGAAGCAGCCAATAGGAAAGATAGAAATCGGGGATATATCTCCAAATGACGGCGATTCCTCCCACCGCCCGAAGAACAAATCCAAACGAAAGCGCCAAGACATCCAGAATGACCGCCTGTTTCAGGCCCAAGGAGTAGGCGAGATTAATGGCGACATAGACCACGCCAATCCAGCCAAACCAGATGTCCAAGGCATAGGCCCATAGAACACCGAACAAGGCCAGGCTGGCGGAAATCAACAGCCCCGTTCCCGGAGACACTCGTCCCGAGGCCATCGGTCTTTTGGATTTCGCCGGATGTTGCTTGTCGCTCTCCAGATCCTGCCAATCGTTGAAGGCATAGATGCTGCCGGAAAGGCAACAAAAGGCGAAAAACGCCTGAACAACCTTGAGAATGACCAATGGATTCTCGACGGCAACGCGGGCCGGCGAGAAGAGGATCGCCGCAAAGACAATCAGATTTTTCGTCCACTGTTGCGGTCGAATCAGTTCGACGATATCGCGAAGTTGGGTCATGAATTCCAGAGAGTAAGAAGCTGTGGACTCAGTAC
>JAZDIW010000414.1:0-19537 GCA_043804575.1 bacterium | reverse complement strand
CTCTGTCCGAGACTTCGCAATGCTCCCGCAGGCTTTCCGTGCCAGGGAACATTAGAGCGCAGGGTTTTTCGTCTCGATGCTTTCGTCTCCTGAGTTTCTGCACCAGTTCGTCATCACACGCATCGCACGCGAGATGAAATCCGCCGATTCCTTGAAGAAGGACGATTTGCCGCGACTTCAACGCTTCGACGGTCTGGCTCAGAGCATTGTCTGAGTTACCCACGGGTTGCCAGCCGTGTTTCGCGTTTGTGAGAAATTGAAGCTTAGGTCCGCACTCGTGACAAGCCACAGGCTGAGCATGAAATCGGCGATCCGCGGGATTGTCGTATTCGGCACGGCAGCGCTGGCACATTTCAAAAGGACTCATCGTCGTCAGCGGACGATCATAGGGGACATCCTCGATGATGGTGAAACGCGGGCCGCAGTTCGTGCAATTGATGAAGGGGTATCCGTATCTTCGGTCGCGCGCATCTTCGAGTTCGCGGCGACAATCGGCGCATAGAGCAATATCCGGCGACACTTGCGTGAAAGCATCCTCCAAGACCTCACTTTGAAGGATGCGAAAATCCGAGAAATTCGCGAGCGGTAGTTCGGTCTCAGTCAGCCTATTCACCTGCGCCGCCGTGGGCGCTTCGCGGACGATGGACTCAAGGAACTGATGCAAGTGCTCCTGTGATCCCTCAATATGAATCAGAACACCTTTGCTGTTGTTCTGCACGGTGCCGAGGAGGTTGAACTTGCGCGCGAGATGATAGATGAACGGGCGGAAACCCACGCCTTGCACCGTGCCCGAGACATGAACTTGTAAGTGTTGAATATCCATTCCTATAGTAGACGAAAAGGCCTCGAGGGTTCGAAGCCTTTGATAAATAGCCCAAAAAATTGTCTTATGCAAACGCCTTTGGGTTGTGCCAATTTCTATGTCATAGACCGAGGAACTGAATCCCAGCCCCGCACGAGGCCACCACAAATCCTGCCAAGGCGTGGGAAAAGCGTTCCAGAACACCGAGACGCACTTTCGCCAGCCCGCGCACCGAAGCGTAAACCAGAGTCAGCATGGTTCCGATCGTGAACACGCTGAAAGTCAACGCGACGGCCAGCACGCTGAAGGCATCGGCGCGCGCCGCAGGAAACATCAGTAGCGGAATCAAAGGCTCACAAGGGCCAAAGACGAAAATCGTGAACAGAATCCAGGGCGTGATATTGGCCCGGCTTTCGTGGGAACCCTCATGCGAATGCGTCAAGGCACCACCGGGATGCCTGTGAGTCACAAGACCGTGGGAGTGCGACCGAGACGACGCGCGCTTCACGGCACGGCGAATTCCCCAAATCATGTACGCGATCCCGAAACCGAAAAGCACCCAACCGGCAATTTCACCGCGGGCGGATTCCAAAGCCGTAAGCCTGAGCAATTCCACGCCACAGAGCAGTCCAACTATGCCGATGACCACGGAACTTGCCACATGACCAATTCCGCACAGCAGGGTGATCGTCAGAGTCTGTCGGTTTGACCAGTTGCGAGCTTTGGCCATCGCGACAAAAGGCACATAGTGGTCAGGCCCCAAGAGCGTGTGCACGAGACCCAGTGTGGCGGCTGCGGCGAGCAGAATCGAGAAGTCCGGCGTCATTTTTGAGTGTGACTGGGATGGAAGGCGAATTCACTGGCGGTCATCGAAGCGGGAACCGGATAGACGCCCGCGCCGTGGCAGAGCGGGCATGCGTTCTTCTCCGTCTTTCTGACCTCGATTCTCCCCGTGCCGTGGCAGGCATAACACTCTCGCCCGCCGGCGTCGAATCCCTTGCCGTCACAGTAGGAGCAGCGATATTCATGTTCTTCCATAACGCAGAGATTGTCCGTCCAACCTCGTCCGTTGCACTCGGGGCATGTTTGGGGTTTTCCTTCACCCGAAGGGGGTGGCACAGGCTTCTTTTCTGTGATCATGAAGGCTCCTGACTTGAATTTTGAAGAATCCATTCGTGAATAAAACGCAAGGCTTCTTCCACCGCGCCGCGAACCGGAGGCGTCAATTCCTCGGAGAAGGTTTCCAGATTCAGCGCCTCCACGGCCAGCACATCCACGACTTCGGGCATCTTGATGGAGAGCTGCCGGCTTAGCTCCAGAACGGTGGGCAAACTGATTTGATGACTGGTGGTCAGGTTATGCGAAGGCGCGAGCGCGCTGGCGAGGAAATGGTGCAGTGTCCCCGGCGCGGCAGCGCCCGTGCGGATCGTGTCGACAATCAGCACCCTTTCGCGTTCGGTGAGAAGATCCAGGAGACTGAATCCCGCCAGTGGTGCGAAAACGACATCGGCCGGGAAGTCAGGCTCGCTCTCTTTCTGAAGTCTGCGAGCCACCTCGGGGCCGAATCCATCGTCGCTGAGAATCTCATTGCCGAGACAAAGAACCAGAAGGGGTTTTGTGGATGTTGCGATACTGTCCAATCGGTTTGCCATTCTTACTTGACGCTAAACTCTCAGCAATTTCGCCGTGCCGTCTGAATTACCTCGCCGCTCTCCGCATCATGAATCACGAGTTCCAACGGCATTTCGCCGGCGAGAGTGTGCGTCGCGCAGCCGAAACAGGGATCATAGGCCCGGAAGGCCATCTCGATGCGGTTCAGGGTGCCGTTGGTGATTTCCGTTCCTTTCTTAATCAGTCCCTCGGCGGCGCGTTTGATGGACATCGTGATCGCGGCATTGTTGTTCGTTGTGCCGACAATGAGATTCGCTTCCGTCACGATGCCGTTTTTGTCGGTCTTGTAGTGATGGGTCAGCGTGCCGCGCGGAGCCTCAACGATGCCGACGCCCTCGCCCACGATACCTTGCGGCGGAGTGAAGATTTTATCGGAGGTGATTTCGTCGTCCTTGGCGAGCTGCAGCGTCGCCTCGCAGGCGTAAACCAATTCCACGACGCGCGCCCAATGTGTGGCGAGGGTTGCATTGACGGGTGTGCGACCGCTCTTGTCTTTCGTCAGGGTTTCGTAGAATCGCTCGTATTCGGCCTGCGCCAGCGGCGCGGCCATTCCGTCGGAAGCGTTCAGTCGCGAGAGCGGCGTCGCTTTGTAGACACCGGAATCCACTCCGTCCACGAATCCCTTCCAACCGATTTTTTTCAGGAAAGGATATTTCAGATAGCTGTAAGGCTCGACATGCTCGGCGACGAATTGCAGATAGTCTTTGGGTTCGTATTTGCAGTGCTCTTTCCCATCGGGCCCCACGACACGCACTCGGCCGTCATAGAAGTTCACCTTGTTATTGGCGTCCACCATGCCCATGTTGTAGGTCTTGTGGGCATAGGTGTCCGATAGAATCAGATCCACATAGGCCGTGTTCGCCAGGACGACATCATTCACGACTTGAATCGTGAACTTGCCGAATTCCACCATCTCCTGGCCGATTTTGATCATCTCCGCTTGCTCTTCCTGGGTGACTCGCTTCGACATGCCGCCGGGAAGCGCGGTGACCGGATGCACTTTTTTCCCGCCGATGATCTCAATGACTCGCTGGCCTCGGGCTCTTTGAGCGATGACTTTCTTTCCCGCTTCGAGGCCGACTTTGGCGATGAGGCCCAGGATATTGCGTTCGGCGGGCGGTGCGTCGGGGCCGCACACGAAATCGGGGCCCCCGAGGGCATAGAAATGGGTGGTGTGGTCTCCGGCATAGAATGCATTGTATACCAGGTTGCGCAATTTCAGTGCCGCGGGCGGAGGAGTTACTCCAAATACGGCGTCGGTCGCCTTCGCCGCGGCCATGTGGTGCGCGTCGGGGCAGACACCGCAGATGCGCGTCGTGATTCGCGCCAGCTCTTCTACCGGCCGACCCACACAGAATTGCTCGAAGCCGCGCAGTTCGGGCACCTGAAAATAGCAATTGGCCAGAGATCCATCGTCTTTCACGAAGAGATGAATCTTGCCATGACCTTCCAGGCGGGTGATGGGATCAATCACGATGCTTTTCATACCTGCGCCCTCCGTAGGAAAGACTCGGCCAACGTAAATCGGTAGAAGGTTCCGGCGGGATCCGGGATCATGGCGATGATTCGGTCAATTTCATCCGGGTCCGTCGAATCAATCACGCTGGCGATGGCGGAAATCATCTTTGCGCCCTGGTCACGGACATTGATGGGCCTCCCGTAGCAGCCTCGACACGGCACGCCGGCGGTGACGCATTTGGCGCCGCATCCCGAGCGTGTGGCAGGGCCAAGACAGACAATTCCCTGTTCCAAGAGGCAGAGGTTCGGGTCTGCGATGATTTCGTACGGCCGGACAAATTTCGTAATTTTCTTGATGTCGCGGTCGCGTGGACATTCGTCACAGCAGCTCTTGTCGGTCGCGCCAAGCACTGTTCCCTTGGGTGGCAGCGGTTTTCCGTTCTTCAGAATGTCAATGACGGCGCCGACGACCGTGGCAATTTGATCCGATTGCGGCGGACATCCGGGGATAATGTAATCCACATCCACGACTTGCCCCAAGGTGCGCACGGTGTTCCACAGTTGCGGGATGGTGATGTCTCCCTCCGGCACCTTCGTCGTGGTCTGAGGGAGGATTTTGTTCGGGTTGTCCACCGAAGGCGCTTTAAGATAAACATAATTCAGAATCGAATCAAGGCTGTATAAATTCGCCAGACCCGGGATACAACCATCCGCCGCGCAACTGCCAAAGGCGCACAAGACCACGGATTTCTGGCGCAGGAGCTTGGCGATGTGGTGGTTCTCATCGCTGCGAATGGCGCCGTTGAAGAGCGTCAGCGTGATGGACTTGTCCGCCATCGCCTCGACATCGGCATATTTAAAATCCGTCGCGCAGGGCCAGAAGGCGACATCAAAAAAGTCCGCGACATCAAGAATCTTCTCTTCAATGTCAAGAATCGCGATGTCACAACCGCCGCAGGCCGCTGCCCAGTAAATCGCGAGTTTCGGTTTTGCCATAGTTCCTCCTACGCGGCCGCCGCTTTGGTTTCTTGCGCTTTCCCCGCCGGATTCTCCGCATCAAAATGCAGCTCTTGCAGTTTCAGCGGCCCCAGGGCGCGAATTTGCTCGGTGAATTCCGTTACAACGCTTTGAAACAAAGCGCCTTCGGATGCGGAGACCCATTCGAGCCGAAGCCGCCGCGGATCAATTCCCATTTGTTCGAGCAGCTTCTTCGTCAGCGGAATTCGACGCATACATTTGTAGTTCCCTTCGACATAGTGGCAATCTCCGGGATGACAGCCACAGATCAGCACGCCGTCCGCACCGGCATGCAGGGCGTTCAGGATGAAACCCGGATCCACGCGGCCGCTGCACATCACGCGAACGCTCCGCATATTCGCCGGATATTTCATTCGCGCCGTTCCCGCCAAGTCGGCACCGGTGTAGCTGCACCAGTTGCAGAGAATCCCAAGGATTTTGGGTTCAAAACTCATACGAGGATTCCTTCAATTTGGGCGTAGATTTGCTCATCCGTGAAGTGCCGTGCCGCAATCGCGCCCGTCGGGCAAGCGGCCACGCAAGTGCCACAAGCCTTGCACATCGCGGAGTTCACATTGCTCACTTTCTTTTCTTCGTCAAAACTGATCGCATTATAGGGACACAGGCCATTGCACATGCGGCAGCCGCTGCAGAATTCCTCGGCAATCTCGGCATAAGCGGCATCCATCAGCAACTGTCCCTGAGTCAGCATCTTCAGGGTTTGCGCCGCCGCCGCGCCGCCTTGGGCCACGGTATCCGGGATGTCCTTCGCACCTTGACAGACGCCGGCCAGGAAAATGCCTTCGGTGGTCGTGGTGACCGGCCCCAACTTGGGGTGGGACTCAATATACCAGCCGTCCGCCCCCACGGAGATATTGAATTTGCGCCCCAGCTCCGCGGCATCTTTGCGCGCTTCGAGTGCCGTGCATAGAACGACCATGTCCACGGGAATTTCGCGGAATTTTCCAATCAAGGTATCTTCACATCGCACCAGCAGCGCTCCTTCGCCCATTCCCGACCGATTGGGAACGACTTCGGTTCCCTTGCCGCGAATCACATTCACCCCTTCATCAAGAATTCGCTGGTAAAACTCCTCATAGCCCTTGCCGAAAGCGCGCATGTCAATATAGAGTTGATACACTTCGGCGCTTGTCTTTTCTTTGACCAGATGGGCGAACTTCAGCGCATACATGCAGCAAACGCGGCTGCAATACTTGTGATAGTTTTCATCCCGGCTGCCGATGCAATGCAGGATCGCAATCGACCGCGGTTCCTCGCCATTTTCCATCACGATTCTTCCGCCGGTGGGGCTGCCCGCATTGTTCAGTTGCTCGAATTCCACCCCCGTGAGGATATTCGGATATTTTCCATAGCCAAGCTGCTTCATCGGGGTAGGATCGAAATCCTCGAATCCCGTGGCCACGATGACCGCCCCGATCTCAAATTCCTCGATTTCGTCCTGATCATCGTAGTGGATGCACTCCTTCGGACAGACTTTGGAGCAGAGCATGCATTCGCCCGTCTTGAAGTGAATGCAATGCTCGGTTTGAATCCGAGGGACATTAGGAATGGCCTGACGGAAGGGAAGCGAGATGGCCGTGTTGGGGCCGAGGCTCAGTTTCGAGTGAATGATGCGGTCCGCGGCATCCGTCATCCCGATATGGCCTGTCGGACAGACATGAGCACAGGCTCCGCAGAGAATGCAGGTTTCCGGGGTGCGCTCATGGGGAGTGGAGATCTCTCGTTTTGAACCCCGGTCGGCAAAACCCAAGGCATAGGCTCCGACGATGTCCTGACACATCTGGACGCACAGGCCACAGAGAATACAACTTTCCTTGGGATTGTCTACGGGGAACCGGGTTCTCTCGATCCCCATTTCCGCCGCCATCTCCTGGATGATTTTCGCAGCGGGCGCTCGGGCGAGCAGAAGCTCCAGATTCATCTTGCGCAGTTTCCGTACCCTCTCCGAATTCGTCCGCACACTCACCGACTCCCGCAGAGGATAATTGCAGGCGGTCACCAGCCGCGTGCGCTTTCCCCGGATCACTTCGACGACACAGATTCGGCAGACGGCATACGGTTCGATGAGCTCGTTATAGCAGAGCGTGGGAATCCTTATATCCAATGCTTTGGCGGCATTCAGGACTGTTGTCTCCTCTTCGACTTCAATCTGCTTGCCGTCAATCTCGACAGAAATCATCTATCCTCCTTAGGAGATCTGGATGGCGTCAAACTTGCAAACATCATAGCAGATCCCGCATTTCTTGCAGGCATCCTGAATAACGGTGTGAGCCTTGTTCTTCTCGCCGAGAATCGCTTTCTCGGGGCATTGCGCCCGGCAGACTCCGCATCCATGCCCTTTGGTGAGGCACAGGTTGGGGTCAATCGTGTAGACATTCAATTGGCGGCAGACGCGGGCGGGACATTTCTTGTCGCGCACATGCGCTTCATAGTCCTCGCGGAAGTAGCGCAAACTGGTCAGAACCGGATTGGGCGCCGAACCTCCCAAGGCGCACAGAGACGAGTCAATCACATAGTGGGACAGGTCCTCCAGCAGAGTCAAATCCTCTTCCGTGCCTTTCCCTTCCGTGATTCTCTGAAGGATCTGCATCATGCGCAGCGTGCCCTCTCGGCACGGGATGCATTTGCCGCAGGATTCATCTTGGGTAAAGGTCAGGAAATATTTGGCCATATCCACCATGCAGTTGTCTTCGTCCATTACGACCATTCCCCCCGAACCCATCATGGACCCGGCCTCGGTGAGTTGCTCATAATCTACCTGCAAATCCAGAAGCTCGGCGGGGAGAAATCCGCCCGAGGGACCTCCGGTCTGCACCGATTTGAATTTCTTCCCACCAGGGATGCCCCCTCCAATACCATAGATAATCTCCCGTAGGGTGATTCCCATCGGGACTTCCACCAGTCCCGTATTGTTGATTTTTCCCGTCAGGGAGAAGACCTTTGTGCCTTTACTGCCTCCCCAGGGGCTTTCGCTGACATCGCCGGTTCCGATGGCGGTAAACCACTCCGCGCCTCTTGAGATGATCATCGGTACGGTGGCCCAGGTTTCCACATTATTCAGACAAGTGGGGAGATTCCACAATCCGTGCTCGACGGTGTGAATATACTTGGCTCGCGGTTCTCCCACCCGTCCCTCCACGGAAGCCATGAGTGCGGTGGACTCGCCGCAAACGAAAGCGCCCGCTCCCCGTGCGATCTTGACATCAAAGTTGAAACCGGTGCCGAAGATGTCATCGCCGAGCAGGCCGTATTCCCTCGCCTGATTGATGGCGATGACCAATCTCTCTCGGGCCAGCGGGTATTCCTGCCGGATATAGATATACCCCTGACTGGAGCCGACCGCATAGGCGCCGATGAGCATCCCTTCCAGAACCGCATGGGGGTCTCCTTCGATGATGCTCCTGTCCATGAAGGCGCCGGGGTCTCCTTCGTCCGCATTGCAGATCACATATCTCGGGTCGCCCTTGGCTTTCCGGCACGACTCCCATTTGACTCCCGTGGGGAAACCGCCTCCCCCGCGACCGCGAAGGCCCGAGGCCTTAATGACCTGAATGACCTCCTCGGGTGACATGGAGGTCAAGACTTTAGCCAAGGCGGTATAGGCTCCCCGGCCAATCGCCTCATCAATCTTTTCCGGATCAATCAGTCCCCGGTTCCTCAAGGCAATCAGCATTTGGTTCTTGAAGAAATCAATTTCGGTCATCTTGGGAACCGGCGTCTTCGCCTCGGGGGGGACATACATCAATTTCTGAACGGGTCGCCCTTTGAGGAAGTGTTCTTCCACGAGGAAGGGAATATCTTTTTCCGTCAACCGGCAGTAGAAGATTCCGTCCGGCATAACGACCATCAGAGGGCCCTCGGCACAAAAGCCGTTGCATCCGGTCGCCACGACCTGCACTTCCTGCTCCAAGCCTCTCTTCTTAATCTCGTCTTCCAGCGCCTTTTTTATCTCGAAGGAGTGATTGGCAACACATCCCGTGCCGGCACAGACCATCAAGTTCAAACGATAGGGTTTCAAGGCCTCAATCTCCTTTTAGTGCGTTCGCTCGCTTCCTATGGCCAGGGCATAATCCACGACGATATACCCGTTCAGGACATGGTCCAGAAAAATTTTTCGTATCTTCTCTTCGGTCAAGTCCACATATTTCACAGGCGCTTCCCCGGGCAACTCGACCGTTGCCATCGGCTCCCGGCTGCAGAATCCGGCGCATCCGGAAGTCGTCAGAATCACATCCTTGGCATCCTTCTCTTCGATCAGTTTCAGCAGGGTATCCATAATTTTTCGAGCTCCGGCAGCAATCCCACAAGTCCCCATATGAACGGTCACCCGGGCTCGTCCGGCCCCTTCCCGAAGAATGGTCGTCCGCCGGACTTCCTCGCTGATTTTCTGCAGGTCTTCGATCTTCAACTTGGGCATCTTCACCCCTACCTGTTATTTGGTATATTTTTTCAATATTCCGGGGATTTTCGACGAGGTGACCTTGCCGTATAGGTCCTCATTCACCGTCACCACCGGCGCCAATCCGCAGCATCCGAGGCAGTGGACTTCATCCAGACTGAAGCTCATATCCGCGGTCGTCCCGCCTCGGGTCACCGACAAATCCCTCTCCAGCTTTTCCAGAATCTTCACACCTCCACCCACATGACAAGCCGTCCCCAAGCAGACGCTGATGCAGTATTTTCCTCGCGGTATCAGACTGAACGCTTTGAAGAAGGTCGCGACATGATAGATTCGACTCAGGGAGGTATTCAGACGGCGGGAGATTTTGACGAGGGCTTCCTCGGGAAGATAACGAAATTCCTCCTGCACATCCAACAGGATCTCGACCAGAGCACCGGAATGACCTCCGTGCTTCTCAATGATTCCCTCAACTTTCTGCAAGTCCATCTTTCTATCCCAGATTTGTTCGGTTGTCGAAGATTCCCAACGGGTAGCAGAGCGGGGGGGTCTTCCCCGTTCTATTTCATTTCCTGCAAAGTCTTCTTGACGAGATTGATTCGTTCGACCGCGCTCATGGATGAAAAATCACGCTCACTTGGAAATTTCTCGGTATCGAGCTCATAGTCGCGACCGTCTCGCCGGTGCAGATACCTCAGTCCGATCGTCGGATGACCTATGAGCAGGGTCATCAGCGTCTTTCCCATGTCTCCCAAAGGCTTTCGATCCACATGGCTGTGTTGAAAGGTTGCTCTCAGAGTCGTCCCTTGTCCCACTTTCGATTGAATCAAGAGGTCTCCGTTTGCCTGCCGGGCCGCTTCCTGAAAGAGAGACAACCCCAGGCCCACCTTCCGGATCGTTTTCGTGGTGAAGAAGGGATCCAGAGCCTTCTTCAGCGTTCCTTCGTCCATGCCTTTTCCATCGTCGGCAATTTCGATGCTAAGCAGGTCCTGCTTCGAATCCTCGCAAATCTCAATCTGAATCCTCCGGGCTCCGGCGTCTATGGAATTCTCGACGATATCCAATATATGTAAGGAAAGGTCTTCCATGCGCCGTCCGCCTCATCCGTCACGAACAATCCTCCGGCCGCCCTCGCCCTTCAGGGCCATTTTGAGTTCCTCAAACGATGCCTCTTTCAGCAGAAGGGTCGTTGCTCCCGAGCCGATAGCCTCCAAATCGTGAGCATCCGAGGAGCAGAGGAAGGGATAGATTTCGTATTCGCTGAATCTCTGTCGGGCTTCGTCAAGTCCTGTGCGAGGTGAAATCTCCAGGGCATCGAATTTCAACTGCGGCGGAATGAATCCCAATTGTCCGATGATTCCGAATCCTTCCCGGTCAATGTGGGCGGCGACGGCCAATCCGTTCAGGGAATGAATGGACTCCACGATTTTCTCGACAGAAAGACGGGTGGCTCCGATTAACAGCCGGGGATTGAAATCCAAGACCTCTCCTTCGGCATTGACCACCACCTGCATTCCGAAAACCTTCTCGTCGTTCTCTCCATCCAGATGGTCATAGATCAGGGCCTGCAGCTCCAAAGCCTCATCAAGTTGATCAAAGAGCGCGCAAACATGGACTTCTTCTTTCGATGCCACCTCGATCCCGGGTAGAACCGTCAGCCCTTTTCCCTGCGATGCCTTGATGACCGCACCCGAATTCTCTGAAGAATTATGATCGCAAATGGCAATAAGACGGAGTCGTTTGTTGACCGCCTCTCTGGCGATTTCCGCCGGGGACATCTTCAAATCCCCGCACGGAGAGAGGCAAGTGTGGATGTGCAGGTCGGCTCGGAACTCCCTTAGCATTCACGGATTAGCCCGTACAATCTCCCCGCGAGCTCGAAGGTCGGCAAAAGGGTTGTCATGAGGGGAATCGTCTCTTCCTCCGCCTTCCGGAGGGTTTCCTTCTCGGGCTTGCGGCCGTTCACCAAGATAATGCCCGCCAAATCCTTGAGCGTGGCCACCGCGACAATATTGGGGTGGACCTGAAGGGTTACCCAGAGCTGGCCCTCTTTGGCGTTGGCCATGACATCGCTCAGCAAGTCACTGACATAGACCCCGGTGACCTCAACCGTCAGATCCCCGCCTCCGCTCTCGACTTCGAGGCCTAATTTCTCAATGATGGTCGCCAGAACCATGTTTCATCGACCCATTCAAATGAACGGCAATCTCAAGACGAGTTCCCCTGCCTATCGTAGACTCTAAATTCATCACATCCGCGCACTGCTGGATGTTCGTCAGACCCATCCCCGCGCCAAATCCCAAATTCCTCACCCAATCGGGCGCGGTCGAAAATCCCGGTTCCATCGCTTTGTTGATGTCCGCGATGCCGGGCCCGCTGTCCACCGCTTCCACGCGGATCTCCTGAGGAGTTACCCGCGCGATGATCTCGCCTCCGTCGGTGAACACCACAATGTTCATCTCCGCTTCATAGGTCGCAATCGCGACGCGGCGGATAATCTTGGGAGGGATTCCCAATCGTCTTAAGGTCTTCTTCAGCCCGCTGGAGGTTCTCCCTGCCCGGCTGAAATCTTTGCCCGCCACTTCATATTGGAAGATGAGAGTCGTCTTGTCGGCGATGATATCCTCGAAGAAATGACTGGCCCGGTACCGATGGATTTCTTCCTCATGATATTCAATTTCTATTCGTTTCAGCAGACCCCGAATGATGTCTCCTTTGGTAATTACCCCCACCAATTTCCCGCTTTCCCGATTGACTACGGGAAAGCGTCCAAATCCCCGCCGGTTAAATTCCTCCACGGCATGAACCAGGGGTTCGTCATCATACAGCGTCTTAATATCCCGGCTCATTCTGTCCTTTATGGGACTGTCCATCTTACCTTCGGTCAGGCATTTGATAAAATCCTCAATACTGACCATGCCAACGAGTCTGTCCTTCTCCATGACGGGGACGCCGGAAATACGCTTATCACGCAGCAGTTCCCGAAGTTCACTCATGAGGCTATGAGGACTTACCGTGATGATGTCGGTGACCATCACCTGGTTCACCCTCATCTCATAGACTAATTCCTGGACCTTTGTGATCGATTTCTCATCCGCCACGGCAGAGTCCGCTCCCGTTCTACTTTCCCTCGTCAGACTCCGAGCAGCCGACCAGCCCCTTCATATACAATCTCCCGCAAGCCTCGAACAGCGGCAGGGAAGTGGCCAACAGTGTGATCCCGCTCTCTCGCGCCAGAGCCATCATCTCTTCATTGGGCTGCTTGCCTCGCACGAAGCAGATGACCTTGATGTCGGACATCTCGGCGGTGCGAATGGCCTGTGGATTGTTCAGTCCGGTAAGCAGCAGGGCGCCGGACTTGACGAAGGCCAGCACATCACTCATAAGGTCGCAGCCGCAACCCGCCTTTACCTTGGCGTTCAGGTCTTGTTCTTTCACCAATACCTGACAATGGAGAATCTCGATGATTTCCCTGAGAGTCATCTCATTTCTCCACGACAGACGATGAGATGGGATCGCCTTGATATCCGCGAGAGCAAGTCATCGCTTTGCCATTTCTTCCTTAGGCTCGGCGGCGGGTTGGGCGTCCGCGAGGCTCGGCAAATCCTGCTCGGGTTCAGAGAAACTCGACACACCTGTTTGCAGCCGTATCCCCTCTTTGAATACTTTCTCGCCGATGATGAGCTTGCACTCCAAGGGGACGGGGTGGCTGGGGCAAGCGTCGTAACAGGATCCGCAGCTATTGCACAGACTGGGATCCACAAAGCGCGCTTTCTTTCGGACTTTGATTTTGAAGTTGCCCACATACCCCTGAACTTCTTCGACCTCCGCGTAGGTGAGGAGTCGAATATTGGCGTGCTTTCCCACCGAAACCATCTTGGGAGTCAAAATGCAGGCCGCACAGTCCAGCGTGGGGAAGGTTTTGTCGAATTTGGCCATGTGCCCGCCGATGGATTCTTCTTTCTCGACGAGAATCACCTCGTATCCCGCATCGGCGATTTGCAGCGCCGCTTCGATTCCCGCAATGCCCCCGCCTACAATCATGACGCGGCGCGTAATATCAATGCGGCGCATCTCGAGGGGCTTTTGGAATTTGACGCGCGCCAAAGCTCCGTTGATGAGGGCATAGGCCTTCCTCGTCGCCGCCTCGCGTTCGGTCGTCACCCAGCTGCACTGCTCGCGGATATTGACCATCTCAAAGAGGTAGCGATTCAATCCCCCACGTTCCACCGCGGCGCGAAACGTGGGCTCATGCATCAAGGGACTGCAGGCCGCGACCACGACGCGATTGACGTTTTGTTCCTGAATGTCCTTGATGATGAATTCCTGGCCGGGTTCAGAGCACATGAATTTGTAGTCTCTCGATACCACGACATCCGGATGACCTGACATCTCTTTGGCGATATGGCTCACATCCACCATCTTGGAAATATTCGTACCGCAATGGCAGATGTACAAGCCGATTCGGCAAGGAGGAACTTTGCCATTCCCTCCCGTGGACTCCTCGTTCATGCTGCAACCTTCATATCTTTTGGTTTCAGTTTCAGATTTTTCGGTGGGACCAACAAGGTATCTATCCCCAATTTCTTGGATTCGATACCCAAGGCAAGCCCCAAGAGCTGAGTGAAATAGACAATGGGCATGTTATGATTCGTGTGGTATTTCTCATTGATTTTCGCCTGATAGCCCTCGAGATTCATCTGACAAAGTGGACAGGTCGTGGCGATGAGTTCGGCTCCGCTCTCCTCGGCGTTGAGCAGAAGTTCATTGTTGAGGTCCAGCGCGATTTCTTCGTAGGTGGTCATGAGCATGCCTCCGCAACAGCGCAGCTTGTCAGCAAAGGGCACCACCGTTGCGCCCAGGGCGGAGAGCAGGTAATCCATAGTCATCGGATCATCGAGTTCATCGAAATCTCTGACGGGACGCACGATTTGGCAGCCGTAATAGGGCGCCACTTTTAGACCGTCAAAATAGTTCTTGGCCGTCTTTTCAATGGTGTCGAGGCCCACATCGTTCACCAGAATGTCCAGCGGATGGCGAACATCCACCTGTCCGTCGTAGGTCAAATCGGCGGCTTTCAAGGCGGAAAGGATCTTATCGCGCACTTTGGGGTCCCAAGCGATGTACCGATTCGCTTTTCGGAGAATCGTGTAGCAACTGTTGCAGGGGGCGCAAATGTCACAGCCCATGTGCTGCGCAATGGCGAGATTGCGCGCCGTGACCGCATAGGCGATGGTTTTGCTGATAGACATATACATGGTTGCGCCGCAGCAGTTCCAGTCTTCGATCTCGCGAAGCCCAATGCCCAGGGTTTTGAAGACCTCGCGCACAGACTGGTCGTATGGCTTGCCCGTATGCTCGAGGCTGCAGCCGGGATAGTATGCAAATTCCATCAGATCCCTTCCAATTCTTTGGCACGGGCGATAATCGCTCTCACTTCGTGCACTTTTTTGATCTTTGAGGGGCGGATCGCCAGCCGGCCTCTCTTCATCATCGAGAGGCCGAATCTTGTGCTGGACATGAGTTTCAATGGATTCGTGGCAAGATAATATCGAATTCCCAATCCTAACTCGAAATTGCGACCATATTTCTGCAGGTTGGAAACAAAAGCCTCGGAAAGCACATGGACCGGAAATCTCTTGGGAAAGATCTTCTTCTCGATGGCCAATCGCTTCAAAGCATAGAGCGTTTCGGTCACCTTGATGCCGGGGGGACAGCGCACCCGGCAGGCATAGCAGGAGGCACAAATCCAAATGGTGCGACTGTGCAGAATCTCTTCGATCATTCCGGCCCGAAACAGAGCGATGACTTGGCGAGGTGTAATATCCATCCATCGGGATACGGGACAAGTGCCCGTGCAGGTGCCGCACTGGATACAATTCTTGATCTTCTCTCCATGCGGCATGCCGGTCACTTCTCTGAGAAACGCCTTGCGCAACTCGGCTTCGCGCTTGGTTTTGATGGGTTCGAGGGGTTGAGGCATGTAGGCTCCGAGGCTATGGTCTCGCGTAACGACGCAAACGGATGAACTTTCTTCCGCTCAAGATAATGTGAATAAATTCACATAATCCGTCTAAAAAAAGCTTTGCAGCTTGGGTTCTCTCGCAAAGCCAGGCGGATTGGCTTTGTTTTGGGAAACACATTATAATGATTAAATTCACAAAAAGCAAATTCCAATTTTCAGCCTGCCACGACCTCTGGTAATACTTTGAATACCAAGAAAATAAGGACTCAGCATGGCTGCGGAGAGGCGTCAATTGCTCCTTCATAAGCAAGGTACTTATTTTCTCATTTTCCTTTACACAAAGCGCAGTTCGAGGGAAATACTCAGGAAGACTCTGATAGGGCTATGTGCCGGAAAACCTCGTCATGTGATTGGAATTGGAACGACTGTTGCAGCCTACTGCAACTGCGAGTGATAATCAAGGAAGCGCTCGGGACAATTTGGGAGGAGAGATGAGAATGAGAACACACCATACCGCCCTTCTTTGGGCAGCCCTATGTGTGATGATGCTTGTTGCAGCTTCTGTTCGCACCCAGGGAATTATGATTGATCACACTTGCACCGATATCGCCATGGTTCCTCCGAATTTCATTGACAGCGCGAAAGCCCACTTCAACATGACCTATGGCCATACATCGCACGGAAGTCAAATCATCTCGGGCATGCAGGTATTGATGAACCATGACAGTCTCTATGACTTCTTCAATGACCACGACTACTATCGATTCGGTCCGCCCAATCCGGTCGCGCCTCCCGGGGATCTCTCGCTATGGGATTATGTTCCCGACGGCGATTTAGGCAATCCTGACCGCGTCACTTGGGCGGCAAGAACCCGGACGATGCTTACCAATGGGGAAGGGGAATATGCGATCTATCCTCACAGTCGCAATATCGTTCTGTGGTCGTGGTGTGGCCAGGTTTCTTGGGCGACTCCGGCCGATATTGACACCTATTTGACGCTCATGAGCCAGCTCGAAGCGGATTTCGATTCCGTCACCTTTGTCTATATGACCGGACATCTGGACGGCACCGGAGAAAGCGGGAGTCTCCATCAGCGCAACGAACAAATCCGACAATATTGTCGGGATAACAATAAAGTCCTCTTCGATTTTGCCGATATCGAGAGCTATGATCCGGACGGGAATTACTATTTGCCTCTTGGGGCGAACGATAATTGTGATTATAGCGGCGGAAATTGGGCGGTGCAGTGGTGTGCGGCTCACCCGGGGGATACTCTTTGTGAATACTGCGACTGCGCTCATTCCCAACCGCTGAACTGCAACCTGAAAGCGCGAGCCTTTTGGTGGATGATGGCACGCCTTGCAGGCTGGGGTGTCATCCCGATGAATCTTGTCGCGCGAACAAGCGGAGCCAATTTGATCCTGCTCTGGAAATCCGTGCCGAGCGCGACCTCTTATAAAATCTACTCCTCCGCCGGCGCCCACACCGGATTTGCCGAAGACCTCACCGGCAGCTTCTCCGACACGACTTGGACAGCTCCGTTTCCAACGGACACACGATTCTATCGCGTCACGGCGCTCACAGGGTAACGGCAGGATTCATGCGTCGAGACCGTTCCACATTTTGACGGAAAAAGAAATGGGCTCTTCATCACTGAGGAGCCCATTTAGCCTGCCAAAGGACTGTCATCTGCATCGGCACATTGTCTCTGTCATCAAACCTTTGGCTTGGCATAGACCGGGTGGGAAAGTGCGTCGGCACGCACATCAAAAGGAAGTGTGCTCTTCTATTTGTCCGCTCTTTGGGTGAGTTCGATCTCTAAGTTGATGGTAACCTCATCCCCCACGAGCACCCCGCCGGTTTCCAATGCAACATTCCACATCAGGCCGAAGTCCTTGCGGCTGAGCTTTGCCGTGGCGGATGCGGAGGATTTAATATTTCCCTGGGGATCTTTGACGACCGCAGAAAACCCCTCGCCCTCCAAGGTGATCTCCTTCGTGATTCCCCGAATGGTCAAGTTGCCGGTGACTCGATATTTGCCTTCATCGAGTCTCTCCGCTTTCGTGGACTTGAAGGTGATTTGCGGGAATTTCTCGACATCAAAGAAGTCGGCACTTCGCAGGTGCTTGTCGCGGGCATCATTGTTCGTGTTGATGGATGCCGCGTCAATCGTTGCCTCGAGCGATAGTTTTGCAGGGTCGCTCGGATCAAACTCCGCACTTGCCGTATAGGAGCCAAATTCGCCGCGCACTGTCGCAATCATGAGATGCTTCACACTGAAACCGACCGATGAGTGGGCCTTGTCGACATCCCATGTGGCGCCGGATGCCGTCCCGGCGGCAAGGACGACCAAGGCGGCTAGGGACATGGAAAAAATTCGTTTTGCATTCATTGCAGCCTCCGCTATTTCTTGTGAATCGGTATCTATTCCGTAGACGGACGGACGGATCTCTTTGAAGGTTCTCGCTTTTCGTTTGCGGCTCGGCCCAGTCGGCGGCACAGAGCGCCCAGCTCCTTTTGTTCTTCGGGCGAAAGACTCTGCATCTGGCCTGCAATCAATCGGGCTACTTCCGGGAAGAGGCTTTCAATGAATTGACAACCCGCTGGAGTGAGTAGAATCATGACCGAGCGGCGATCCTCGTCGCTTCGCTTCCGTGCAACCAGCCCCCGTTTTTCGAGATTGTCCAATACCATGGTCAAATTGCCGCCGGACTTCAAGAGCTTGCCCGCAATCTGTCCGGTGGAAAGCGGCCCAAGGTGATGGAGTGCCTCCAATGTGCCAAATTGAGTCGTTGTTAGATGGAATTTGGCCAAGTGACGGCTCACCCCGGCCAGTAGGGACTCCGCGGCCCGAATCAGTTTGATGTAACAGTCGAGTGCGCCCACTTCCGTGGCGGGGCCTTTGTGATGTGTTCCCATTTCCTTCGACCTCAAATATTTTAACTTCGAAGGTTTCTATTTGTTCCAAGAATTTGTATATTGATATTTATAGACTTATAGCTTATCCTTGCCTCCGTTCACCTTGGAATAGGAGCCTTTTCGTTATCCCTCCTGGGCACCTGTTCGTTTCCTTAATAAAGGAAGGCCTGCCAAGTCAACTCTGGCAGGCCTTTTGGATGATTTCGTCCTCTCGTTGACGCGCGCGCCTATTCTTCGATTGTCCCGAAATCCCAGACCGGCTCTACTGAGACGGATTCATGACGCGTCCCATGAACAGAATGGCTCCGGTTCGGAGGTCCCGAATCAGAAACAGGAAGGGATGATCCGCTCGGAAGTTGATTGGCGCGGGGCCCTTCCTCATGACGACAGCCGTCGCTCCCGCCGCAATCGTGCCTTCCTCATCCACTGTGATATTGGCTTCGTGAATGACCCTGTCAATTGATGCCCCGCCTCGAGCGAACATGTTATGGAAATCCGCCTGTGAGCTGAATGCCGTTGGCATGCCGAGAGATATGAGCGCCGCATTGAGAAATGTCCGATATCGAAAATCCAACTTTGGCAGAGCAAGAATCAGTTGCTGATTGAATGTCGTCAGTCCCGCCACAGCGTTTTTCATGTCCTTGGTTAGCGTTTCCTCCAACTTGGCCAAGCCATCGCGCTCGTCCGGCAGGAAGACAGTCATCACCAGCTCGCCACCCACATAGGGAAGCTCCAAAACCTGGAAGTTGTCTCCCTTGAAGTATCTGCAAACCTGCGTGGCAAAAGTCTGGTGCATCATCGGCACTTGGACGGCACTGCCCTGAGCGAGATGGAACGGCTCGACGGATGTTTCCTTTGGGTCAAATTGCGACAACCAATTCCCTTTGAAATAAATCGCATTCGTCAGCACCAGCAGGGTCGCCATATCCATATCACCTTTCAGAAGCAGCTCGTCAATCCGTCCTCGCGTGTCGCACTCAATCTGTTCATTAATCCGATTTCTGGTTTTCTCGATGTCTTCAGACAGATAACTGACCGGCTCCACAATCGCCTGATACCGTGTTCTGGCCGTCTCCTCGAATTTCGGGACAAGCGGATAACGCTCGTCCGTCCACAGGGCATTGCTAATCAAAATTTCCAGCGTGTCACTGCCTGTCAGATATGGCTGCAAATTCTCTGTCAGCATCTTGAAACCGAGATGCGTTTTCTCCGGTTCTCCTGCAAAATGCAGAGTAGCGGCCATTTCCTCTGCCGTTTTTTCCCGAGCGCCCGCCCATGTCATCGC
>JAZDIW010000413.1:0-3604 GCA_043804575.1 bacterium | reverse complement strand
AATCTGCCCGATACGCCGAAACTTCACGAATCGAAATTGGAAGAGGCTCTGATTGCCAACTTGCAAACGTTTTTACTGGAACTGGGCAAAGGGTTCTCCTTTGTTGCGCGTCAGAAACATATCCGTATCGGCAATAAAGATTTTTACGTGGATCTGGTTTTCTACAACTATCTGCTCAAATGTTTTGTGTTGATCGATTTAAAAGTTGGGGATCTCACTCATCAGGATATCGGGCAAATAGACGGCTATGTCCGGATCTTCGAAGAGCAGTTCAAAACACAAGGTGACAATCCGACCATCGGGCTGATTCTTTGTTCGGACAAGGACGATGCTATTGCTCGTTACTCCATTCTTAAAGAAAACCGAAAACTCTTTGCATCGCGCTACAAGCTGGTGCTGCCGGATGAAGAAGAGCTGCGCAAAGAAATCGAGCGCGAGAGACGATTGCTCGAAAATAGTGCGACGGATTTGGAGAAGAAGAAATAAATTCGCCAGATCGAATGTGGCGAATTGGAGCTGACCCCTATGGCCCGCACGCAATCAGAAGCCTACGAGCTGACCGACGCCGAGAAGCGCGACCTCATCAGGCTCATCAACGACGGCAAACCGCTGCCGGAGAAGTACCGCTTTCTCCTCTTCGCCGACAAACGCGAGGTCGAACTCGTCTGGAACGGCAAGTCCCGCGAAGTCTGCACCGCCATCCTCCCCTTCCAGACCTTGGAACACATCGACGAGCCGCGAAAAGAAAAGAGCGTGAACGAGGAAATCGACTTCGACACACGCGGTCGCCAGCAGAAGGGCTGGACCAACAAGCTCATCTGGGGCGACAACAAACTGATTCTTTCTTCGCTGAAGAGCGGCGCGCTCCGCCGCCAGATCGAGGACGCCGGCGGGCTGAAGCTCATCTACATCGACCCGCCTTTCGACGTCGGCGCGGACTTCAGCATGGACATCGAGATCGGCGGCGAGACCTTCCACAAGGAGCCGAACCTCCTCGAACAAATCGCGTACCGCGACACATGGGGCCGCGGCGCGGATTCCTTCATCGCCATGATTTACGAACGCCTCATCCTCATGCGCGATTTGATGCACAGCGAGGGCAGCATCTACGTGCATTGCGATTGGCGGGTTGTTGCCTATATCCGTGCCGTGCTCAATGAGGTCTTTGGTGCGAATAACTTTGTCTCTGAAGTCATCTGGCGGCGCTCATCAAGCACCGGCAGCAGCAAAGCTATTTCCAATAAATTTCCGTCCAACCACGATACGATTCTCTTTTTCTCAAAAACTGCCGACCGATATGTCTACGAGCGGCAATATATTCCCTACAGCGAAGAATATCTAAAGAGGTTCAAATACGACGATGGTGACGGTAAAGGTCTCTACCGCATAAGCGACTTGAATACCTATTCGCAAGCGACACTCAAACGATTGAAGGCTGAGAACGCTCTAATCGAGCCGAAGTCGGCAGGAGCAAACTACAGCTACAAGCGGCATCTCCAAGATACTAAAGGCGTCGTCATTGATGACGTTTGGGCGGACATAAATTTCGTCAATCCGATGGCAGGAGAAGACACTGGTTATGCTACTCAAAAACCATTTGCTCTTCTCGAACGCATTCTGAAAGCCAGCAGCAACGAAGGCGATTTGGTAGCCGATTTTTTCTGCGGCAGCGGCACGACCGCCGCGGTGGCGGAAAAACTCGGGCGCAAATGGATCGCCACCGATCTCGGCAAGTTCGGCATTCACACCACGCGGAAACGATTGATTCAAGTACAGCGCGAACTGAAACGCGACGGTCATCCCTTCCGCGCCTTCGAGGTCTTGAACCTCGGTCGCTACGAGCGTCAGGCGTATCTCAACGTGGGCGGCAATCTTTCTGCCAAAAAGAAGGAACAGGCGCTTGCCCGCAAGGAAGTCGAATTCCGCGATTTGATTCTCAAAGCCTATCGCGCCGAGCCATTGCCGGAAGAGGGGTTCTTCCACGGCAAGAGCGGCGGGCGGCTCGTGGTCGTCGGCCCGATCAACCTGCCCGTGGGACGGCTGTTCATCGAGGAAGTTATTACGGAATGCCGCAAGCGCGGGGCGTCGCGCGTGGACGTACTGGCGTTCGAGTTCGAGATGGGCCTCTTCCCCGCCGTGCTGGACGAATCGAAGCAGAAGGGTATCGACTTGGCGCCCAAAACAATTCCGCCGGAGGTGTTCGACAAGCGCGCGGTGGAAAAAGGCCAAGTGCGTTTCTTCGATGTGGCCTACATCGAGATCACGCCGCGCTACGATAAGAAGAACCCGCGCGCGCTTGCCGTGGAACTCACGGATTTCTCGGTTTACTACTCGCAAGGCATCGCCGATGCCATCGCTGCCGAGATGAAGGAAGGCAAAAGCGAAGTCGTCTGCGAGTCAGGCAAGCTCCTCAAGCTGAGCAAGAACAAGGAAGGCGTCGTCACTCGCGACGTGCTGACGAAGCAGTGGACGGATTGGGTGGATTACTGGGCGGTGGATTTCGATTACGAGAGCCGGAAAGAAATCATCAAGGTACCCGTGGGCACGGGGATAGGCGGCGTACAGGGATCGCTGACCGGCATGGAACCGTCTCAACGCGAACTTGGATTGCCCGCCGCCAACTTCGAGGAACGCTGGACCGGTTCTTACATCTTCGAAAACGAATGGCAGAGCTTCCGCACGCGCCAGAACCGCGATCTCGAATTAATCACCGCACATCACACCTACGACAAACCCGGCCGCTACATCATCGCCGTGAAGGTAATCGACATCTTCGGCAACGACACGATGACCCTCGTACCGGTGAACGTCTCATGAGTTACGTTTGCCCCCGAAATATTGAATTTGGCAAAGCTGTATAAACAAAACATCGAAGGCAAAGTAGGTTCAGTGAAATTCAGGATACTAATTATCTCCCGATGATTGTCGGAATTTGCGCAGAGATCATTGTTAATACAGGAGTATAAATGTCCATTGTTGTTTCCGGGGTTTCAATTGTTACAATCAAGCTATATCTAGATTTTTTTCTAGTGTGGCCCTCAGCATGACGCTCTCTCCACCAACCAACTACTGGGTAGACGGCAACTTGCGATCTGTCTGCAAGACTCGCAGCAGTACCTTTCCACCAATCCGAATGAATACTTCCTTTTGAACGAATTTGTTTTCCTAGAAACCATTCATCGCTATCACCTCGTGAAGTAACACTTCTACGTCCTTGCTCTTCATCCCATCGTTCGCGATTTAGTCGTGTCACAAATTCGTCTATGGTTTCCAATGAAGTTTTAACGTCAAATCGTAGTCCATGAGATTGATATCTAAATTTATACTCCCATCCACGCCTCGCAGGGTTTGGCTCAATAAAATAGGATAGCGTAACCCTCATCCGCACAACTGTCCCACCTAGTGACCTTAAAACATCAATAGGCCACGGTATGGAATGAAGATTCATTTCCTTCATGGAGTTTCCGTCAAATGGTTGGATTTCATCTTGCGCAATAAGTGTCAGATGGTTTCGCGCACTCCAAAGAGCTTTTTCAAGGCTGGGCACTCCGTATCCACAGGTTCGCAAAAGAGTTTCGCGGTCATTTTTTGTTGTGGTGGGATA
>JAZDIW010000412.1:0-8183 GCA_043804575.1 bacterium | reverse complement strand
TCCCGCCGCGAGGTGAGGCGTGAAGCCGACAAACCAGGCATCGGTGAAGTTGTCCGTCGTGCCTGTCTTGCCGGCGGCCGTGCCCATAAAATGAAATCGTGACCTCAGACCCGCCCCGGTTCCTTCTCGAGTAACCGATTCCAAGAGACTCGTTACCAGAAAAGCCGTTTGCTCGGACAGGACAGCCGATCGTTGCGGCGCATAGTCCGCTACGACTTGCCCGAATTCATCGAGAATACTCGTGATATGCATCGGCTGCGTCCGAACCCCGTGCGCCTGAAACACACCGAAAGCGGAAACGAGTTCGAGCGGAATCACGCCGGAAGTCCCCAACGCCAAGGCATCCACAGGATCAATGCGAGTCGAGATTCCCAAGCGGTGTGCCATAGCCACCACATCCTGTGGCGTCGTGTAATCTCGAAGAAGCCGAATACTCACCAAATTCAGCGACTTCGTCAGCGCTTGGCGCAAGCTGGCGTCCCCTCCGCAGGAGCCGTCGAAATTTTTGGGAGCCCAAATGTCGCCGTTCGGCAGCCGGACCACGATTTCGTCGTTCGGCACGCGCAGGGAAACGGGCAAACCCTTTTCGATGAGAGTCGTGTAGAGGATGGGCTTGAACGCGGAACCCGGCTGGCGAACCGCTTGCGTCGCCCGGTTGAATTTCGTGCGGGCGAAATCCCGACCGCCGATCATCGCAAGAATTCCACCTGTCGCCGGATCCAACGCCACGAAAGCGACCTGAACCTCCAGCTCGGCCTGCAACAAGGAATCCACAAGAGTCTTGTCGCGGGCAAGACTTCGCAGCTTGGCCGAAGTGGCCTTTGGATAGAGCCGCCGAAGAAGCGTATAAAGCTCCGAACGGCGATAGGCCTTGTTCACTTCCTCTTGCAGAACCGGCATCCATTCGGCCACCGCCTTCTCCGCACAAGCCTGCCATCGCGCATCGAGAGTGGTCCCGACGGTGAGTCCGTCGTGATACGGGTCAATTCCGAGAGCTTCCACCCGCTGTACAAGAATCTGACGCACATTCTCCGTGAAATAGGGAGCGATTCCTTCTCCCTCCTCCTCTATTTCTCGAATGACGAGACCCAAATCCGCATCTCGGGCTTCGTCATATTGCCGCGCCGTGATATATCCCAACGTCCACATACGCTGCAAGACAATATTTCGCCGGGCGAGCGCTTTTTCCGGATTGCGAAGCGGGTCATAACCCGAGGGCGAACGCGGCAGGCCCGCGATGAGCGCGGCCTGAGGCAAACTGAGCCGGGATGCGGAAAACGAAAAAAAAGTCCTCGCCGCCGCCTCGACACCGTAGGCACCGTGGCCGAAGTAGCTCTGCGTCAGATACATCTCGAGGATTTCATCCTTCGAGTAGTGGCGTTCAATTTCGACGGCCGTCAGTTGCTCACGCAGTTTGCGCGCAATCGTGCGCTCCCGGGAAAAATAGAGCGTCCGGGCCAGTTGCTGCGTGATGGTCGAGGCTCCTCTCGGATGAAACCGGAGCAGAACGACATCCTTCAAGAGCACGCCGGCCAGGGCATCCGGCCGGATCCCCCAATGGCGGTAGAATTTGTGGTCTTCAATCGCCAGGATGGCCTTGGCTACAAAGGGAGACATTTCGCAAAGCGGTACATAGAGGCGCCGCTGCGTGTACAGCTCCTTAATCACCACGCCATTTCTGTCCAAAATGCGGCTGCTCAGCTTGGGATTATAGTTCTCGAGCTCTCCCAGCGAGGGCATGCCGGAAGCCAAATATCGGTAGAAGCCGAAACCGCCCCCGAGAAGAAGGACTCCCATGCCGAGGACGAGCAGAAGAATATAGAACCGCCTTTTCGTGGTCGCCATGCGTCCAAGATCCTCTACGAGCCTTGCCAATGGTGCAAGGCAAGTCGGTTGCCGTCATGAATCCCATAGGAAAAATGGCGAATCCAATCGCCCAGATTGACATAGGTTCCATTCGGGAAGTCGACTTGCCTCGGGTGATGGCTGTGTCCGATGATCACGCCTCGGAATCCGCGCGCCAAATGAGCCTTCGCAAACGCTTCATATTCCGCTTCGTCACTCTCCCTGTAGCGATGTTTTGAACGGCTGCGCCGGCTCACCGTGCGAGCCAACGCCATGCCGAGATCGGGATGAAGCCATGAAAATAGGCGTTGGGTTAGACGATTTCGCAGAAGTCGTCTGAACAGGCGAAAGCCGGCATCGCGCGCCAGAAGTCCGTCGCCGTGGCCCACATAGATTCGCTGCTCTCCGACTTGAAACTCCGCGGCATCCGGATGGACAACCATCTGCAGCTCCGTTTCCAGAAAGCCGCTCAAACGAAAGTCATGATTGCCGGGCAGGTAATGGAGGGCAATTCGCGCATCGCACAGGCGGCGAAGGCGACACAGAAGACCGAAGTGTTCCTTGGGAATGACCGTCTGCCATTCATACCAGAAATCAAAGACATCCCCAACGAAGACGAGCGTCTTGGCCTGCGATTCCACTTCGCGCAAAAAAGCGAAGAACTTCAGCTGTTTGGCTCGTTCCTCCGTCTCGGAACCCTCGCCCAAGTGCACATCGGATAGAAAATAGGCCGGGGTCTTCAGCTCGACCAAAGCGTCCACTCCAAATGCCATTAATTTTTCAATATAGCGACTTTCGACGCCAAAAGCAATGGATTGAAAAGACGCCTCGGAACCGACGGTTCTTCTTTGCTTGACAAAGAAGTCTGAAAAAATTATCTTGTTTCGTTGAAGCGAAGAAACGCCGGAGAATCGGCCCCTTCGCATTTCTTCTTTATAAACAATAAGTTTCTCTGCATAGCAGGGCTTCGATTCAACGGATGGCTTGTGATTCTACTACAGGAATAGGCATTTCGTTTCTCTCGAAGTGAGAAGGCGGGCATATCTCCACGGAAGTGCATGATGAAGCGCCGCTGGCACATGTTCTGGATTTCCTATCGCCGACCGATTCTGCTTTGGCTGGCCATCACCGCTATGATTGCGCTCGGCCTAGTCCTGCACATTCAAGGACGGGTGATTGCAGTCGCTACCATCCTCTTTGGCCTATTGACGCAGGCATTCAGCGGCCTATTGGCCTTGATCATGCTCGTGCCTTGGGTAGGTCCCCTCATCGTGAAGGCCCTCTCCATCCCGCTGGTTTGGCTGATGAATGCCCTGGGCTATTTCTCCGCTGTCATTCTGGTCAAACGGGGATATGGACGGGATGTGTTGAAAACACGAGTCGTTACGGTTGCGGTGATCATCGGCATCGTTATCGGCTATATTTTGGGCAAGCTGGTGTAGTCGCTTTCGAATCCATTGAGGAATGGGAATCAAAGACATTCCAATAGGAACTTGACTCTTTCTGTGAAATTTATTATTTTGAAAAACATAATAGGAGTTCCGGCTGCGGCCGGGCGAATAGACTGGAGTTTCTTCAATTCAATCTTTTGGAGGTTGCAGATGAAGCGTTGCGTAGCTTTGGGGCTGCTGCTTCTGTTTGTAGGCGCGACGATAGCGCTGGCAGGCGAGCCCAGTAGAACACCTCAGACGAAAAACAACATCGTCCTGCCGGCGTCGGGAGCGGACCAGCCGGCCAAGGCAAAGCACCTGGATGAAGTCATCTTCTATGAGGACTGGGAAAGCGGCCTGAATGGCTGGGTGTCCCGCGATCTGACCGCAACTCCCGGCACCTGGCATATTGACACCTGGGACGCCTTCGGGAGTACGGGCATGTCCTGGTGCATGGGACAGCATCCCGCCTATTGCGATACCGTAGGCTATCTGGATGACTGGTATATGGTCCTCGATTCTCCTCCGATTGTCGTGCCCGCGGGAACTTGCAGTCTGACCTTCTGGCACCGTGTTGCCTGCGAAGTCCCGGGGGGAGAACCGGCCGGATACAATGGCTGGGACGGATGCAATATTCGAATTTCGACCAACGACGGGTCGAGCTGGACCGTGATCTCCAATGACTATGTCCAGCCGGATTACGACCGCAGCAGTCTGTACAGTTTTGGCTTTCAGCATGGAGAAGGAACCGGAATTCCCGGCTGGGTGGGCAATACTCACATGAACTGGTTCTACCAGACCGCGAGTCTGACTCCTTGGGCAGGTCAAACGGTGAAACTGAGGTGGGCGTTTGCCTCCGACCCTGCCTGGTGTACCTGCTATTCGGCTTCGACCCGCTGGGCCTTTGGCTGGCAGGTGGATAATATCCGCGTCTTCGCCGGCACGGATACCATCTTCTCCAACAACGGAGACAGCGACACGGGATGGTATAGCCACAGCAATCAGCCCATCGGCGGCGATTTGTGGAGGGTGGCTGACGACTGCAATCCTCCTCCTTGTCCGCCGCCGTCCGGCAGCCATTACTTGGTGTGTAATGATTCGATTTCGCGCCAATACAATAACGACATGAACGATGAGCTTGTTTCACCCTACATTGACTTGCGCGAACTGGACTTCGGCACTTTGCAGGCGGATTTCCTTGTGGCGGGAGCAATTGGGAGTCCCTGCGACAACTTCCCTGAGGACTGCGATTATTGGCACTGGGAAGTCAGCCCGGACAGCGGAGCCACCTGGCACTACGCATCCAATCCCTGTGGTCAGGGGCTCGACAACTTTGTTCACCCCGACGCACCGGATGTGTGGGCGCTTTATAGCGAGGCCTATCAGTCTGGTTTCGATATGTCCTGCTACATTGGTTCTGTCGTGAAAATCAAGGTCGTCTTTGAATCGGATGAAGAACTCATCGGCGTGGGGGCTTGCTTTGATGACCTCACGCTGACCTATATCGCAGGGTATCAGAATGACATGTCCTGCTATTCCCTGCAGGTTCGCTTCCCGACAACCATGGCTCGGCCCGCTTACGGCACAGCCTACATTGTCAACGCGGGTTCGCAAGCTCAGACCGGTGTTCCCGCCTGGTGGAGGGAAGAAGGCGGTTCGAATCATCGGCTGATGCCGAATATCGCTTTGCAGCCTAATCAAACCACCACGCGCGCGTTCACATGGACGCCCGCGGCAACGGGAGTGATTATGCTATCCGCTTGGACCGCTCTCGATGTCGAAGACTATTTCATGAATGACACAAGTTACTGTTCGAACATCGACGTGCGCGACCCGGCAATGGATCTTGAAATGGGCTATGATAACCGCACGATCCAGTACCGGTTCAACTTCGAGACGGGCCAAGGTGTCATGGTGAAATTCACTCCGACCGCCGACAGTATTGATTTGCCGCTCAATTTGAATGCCATTCGTATGCAGTTCGATTCCAGCCAGACCGGCACAAAGCAGATTGGCCTGCGCATCTTTGAAGATGCGGGGAACTTTCCGGGCGAAGCACTCTTCTGGGGAACGGTAACCGTCACCGACCCCGCAGATGTCTATCCGATTTGGAGGGAAGTGACTGTGGATGGCCAGCCGGGTGTGCATGGCATAGATGGGGATTTCTGGGTCTGGTTGGAAGTTCTCGACACGGATCCTAATCAACGGTTCCCGCAAATCCTGGGAGATGACGCCGAGTTGTGGGACAATCACAACCACTTCTACACCTATCGCCGTGGCGATACGCTCGTGCCTCAGCCTTACTTCTTTCTGGTGCGTGCGCTCGTGACCGAAGGGACCAGCGAGAGCCCGGTGCATGAATTGGCTCCGGTAACCTACAGCCTGAGCCAGAACTATCCGAATCCTTTCAACCCGGTCACGGAAATCAGCTACAGCATCGCACGCACAGAGAAGGTAGGCCTGCGCGTCTTCAACTTGCTCGGCCAAGAAGTCGTGGTGCTGGTGGATGGAATGAAATCCGCAGGAGCCTACAAGGTCTCCTTTGACGGATCGCACTTGCCGTCAGGTATTTACATGTACCGACTGGAAACCGACAGCCACACCCTCTCCAAAAAGATGGTGCTGATGAAGTAGTTTCTGACAATCTCACGAAAAATAAAAAGCCCCGACCAGTCACGAGTGGTCGGGGCTTTTTTTCAGCGGATGGCCGCTACGGAGATTGCCTGCCTCGCCGAAAGAGCTTTGTAATTCTATCCCACGGAATCGTCAGAGCGCTGCGGGTTTGGCGCCACAGGAGAAAGAGTCCCAAAACTCCGAAGAGGATATTGGGGGCCCACATCGCCACGGCGGGACTCAAGAATCCCCGCTCGGCCAAGTCCTCACCGCCGATGAGAAAAATCCAGTAAATCAGGAAGAAGACAATCGAGAATCCCGCCGCCACGCCCAACCCTCCCCGCTGCGCTGAAATCCCCAACGGCACTCCCAAAAGGACAAAAATGATGCAGGCGACCGAAATCGAGAACTTCTTGTTGATTTCCACCCGGTAGCCTGCCAATTGCTTTCGATTCTTTTCAGGGTCTTTTTGCAGCAGCCGCACTTTGTCATACATCTGCCGAAGGTTCATCTCCCGGTCGCTTCGCCACTGGCTCTCGGTTCTCTCCAGAAGCATTCCCGGAGCCTTCACGCGAAAGACGGCTCTGCCGAATTCCGTTTGCTGATATTCCTCGGGCCTCACCTTTGAGGCTCGCCCAATCTCACCCTGCATCAGTGTGAAGAGGAAACCTCCTTCGGCGGAGTCATATTCGAGAAGACCCCGCTGCGCCGTGATGGTGGTGTACCATTCGGGGTCGTTTTCGTCATAGACGACAATATCTCCCATGCGCGAGGTGCGCGGATTAATCTCGCGCGCATAGAGCACATAGCCGGGAATGTCAAAAAGAAAGACTCCCGCCTCCAAGGCCATCGTGGGACGCTTGCGGTGAATGTCCGACTGCAAAACGCGCGAGCGATGATTCATGATGGGCAGGATTTCATTCTGAAACTCCACAAGGATTCCCGCCAGCACTACCGAGGCAATCAAGGGCGGCAGGAGCAAGCGAATCGGCCCCACCCCACAGGCCTTGAGCGCCGTGATTTCATGCTCCGCAGCCATTCGCCCAAACGATGCGACCGTGGCCACCAGCACGGCCATCGGCACGGCCAAGGCAATCATCCATGCCAGATTCAAAAAGAAGAACTCAAAGATTGTCGTAAGAGGCAGTCCCTTGTCCGCGATCCGCCCCAACATCTGAAAGACAAGATTCAGCACAAAGATGAAGATGATGAGTCCGAGGCTGAAGAAGAAAGGAGCGATGTGCTCGCGCAGGACATATCGGAAAAGGGTCTTCATGGCCATTTCTTTAGTGCGAAAGGAATCTCGGAAGGTGTTTGTCGGAGTATAATATACAAACAAATGGGTTGATTTTAAAATGGATTTTGGATATATTTGAAAAGCAGGCGATTAGGGCGCTTTCAGCAGGTTCCGGTCGCCGTCCCAGACCACGATGGCGCCATTGGCGCCCTTTCAAGAATCCGGTCGCCATGGTGGGTCTCCAGACCCGCCCGGCATTCCAAACCGCGATGACAGCATTGCCGTTTTGGAGGACTAGACCTAACTGGTAAGGCAGCGGTTTTGAAAACCGCCGGGCCTCACGGCCCTTGGGGGTTCGAATCCCTCGTCCTCCGCCAATTGGAAAAAAGGTTGCTGGCTTGCCCGCGCGAGGACTCAACCAATGTCTCTGCGCGCAGGATTGAATTAAAGATCGAATCAAGTTGCTAAACCGAGAAAGGATCAAAATATGAGAAATGCTCTGACGATTGTCTTCCTTCTCTCTATACTATTGATTGCCAACTCACCGGCTCAGGCCGAGGACAAACCTGTTCAGGTTGCGCTATTCAGCCCGGTCCAGATTTTCTCACCAGATCAATCCATTGCTGGATTGCGACTGAGTCTCATCTACGGTGACAACGTAAACATGACAGGTCTGGATCTGGGGTTGGTCACCAAGACTTCCGGTGATCTGGTGGGTGTGCAGTTGGGATTCGTAAGTATAGTAGAGGGAGGTGGTACCGGCCTTCAAAACAATCTTGCCAGTATCACGCGTGGTTCCTTCACAGGCCTTCAGTTGAGTTGGTTCAACTCTGCAGGTCATATAGAAGGGTTACAGTTTGGTTTGGTCAATACGACAGGCACCATCAACGGCTTGCAGATCGGATTACTTAATTTTATCAAGAGTGGAGGATTCATGCCCTTCTTTCCGATAGTGAACGGGTCATTCTAGTCTAGTGATGCAGAATTAGTGCAACTAAAGTTAGGTTCGGACGGTTCATCTTCCAGAGAGGAGGGTGAACACGATGCGAAAAGCGCCC
>JAZDIW010000411.1:0-3155 GCA_043804575.1 bacterium | reverse complement strand
CGAGTGCCACTTCACGGCGATTCGAAAGTTCGCCCTCAGCGGGCGTTACTTCAACAATCACAATGAACAGAACGCGGCCATTCGGGCCTATCTAACCTACCGCCGAAAATCGAGACAACCTTTCGAGAAACGGCACTAGCGTAAGGAACAGGGTTAGTTTGGGCGAAAGCAGCCATCGCCACAGCCATCCCGAACAGAATGCCGAGAATCTTCACATCGTCCTCCCTGCATAATGGTGAGTTTGACGCTGCAAATGAATAAGTCGAGAAAGGTTGAATCCCATCCCGCTCGCCGCAGGGTGCGTGGCGGCGGCAAAGCCCGAGAGTCTATCTCAGACTATTTGACCTCGATTTCATAAAGTTCTTCGTTCGGCCCGACCAGATGATGTCGGCGGGCTTCCTCTTCCATGGCCAGAGGGTCGCCGTTTCGCAACTTTTCGAGGGTTTCTTTAAGCTGTGCGTTCTGCTCTCGGGAAAGGAGAATCTCTTGTTGTGTCCGTCTCAACTCTCGACGCAGCTCCACATAGCGAAACAGACCTTCTCGGCCAAAAGAAAAGGATCCGCAAAAGACCAGCAGGACGACACCCGCGAGGCCTCCGAAGATCCAACGCGATTTTTGGGATCCGGCCCGCATGCTTCCCCTACGACTGCCAATAGCGCCCATAATAGACGGCGTCTTCTCCGAGCTCCTCTTCGATGCGCAAGAGCTGATTGTACTTGCAGATGCGATCCGTCCGGGAAGCCGAGCCCGTTTTGATTTGGCCACAGCCTGTCCCCACGGCCAGGTCCGCAATCGTCGTATCCTCGGTCTCGCCTGAGCGATGGGAAATGATCTGCCTGTAGCCCGCACGCCGGGCCAAATCTACCGCATCTAAGGTCTGCGAGAGGGTGCCGATTTGGTTGAGCTTGATAAGGATCGCATTGGCCACTCCCCGCTCGATTCCCTCTTCCAACCGGGAGACATTCGTAACAAAAAGGTCGTCTCCTACCAGTTGAATTTTGCTGCCCAGCTTCTCCGTCAGGATTTTCCAGCCCTCCCAATCATCCTGCGCCATTCCGTCTTCTATGGAGACGATCTCATAGTCTTTGCAGAGCTCCGCATAGTAGTCGGCCATCTTCTCCGAAGTGAGTGCCTTTTTCTCACAGCGGAGATTGTAGGTCTTCTTTTTGGTGTCGAAGAACTCGGAGGCGGCGGGATCCAAAGCCAGTGCCACTTGGAGCCCCGGCTTGTAGCCTGCCTTCTCAATGGCGGTTCGGGCAAGTTCAATGGCTTCGCGATGCGTCTTCAGCTCGGGGGCAAAACCTCCTTCGTCGCCGACATTAGTCGAAAAGCCCTTCTCCTTCAATACTTTTTTCAGAGCATGGAAGATCTCGACGCCCGCTCGAAGGGCCTCCGTGAAGCTGCCGAAACCCCGCGGGACAATCATGAACTCCTGGAAGTCCAACGGATTGTCCGCGTGAACCCCTCCATTGACGATATTCATCAGCGGAACGGGAAGCGTCTTTGCGCCGACGCCCCCCAGATATTGGTAGAGCGGCAATTGCAGGGCGACAGAGGCGGCTTTGGCGACGGCGAGGGAAACTCCCAAAAGGGCATTGGCGCCCAATTTGGATTTATTTGGTGTTCCATCTAACGCGCAGAGTCTGGCGTCGATCTCCTGTTGGTAGCTGGCATCCATTCCAACGATTTTTTCGGCGATTTCCACATTCACCGATTGAACCGCCCTCAGAATTCCTTTCCCATTATAGCGCTTCTTATCCTCATCGCGCAGCTCGAGAGCCTCGTGCTCTCCTGTGGAGGCTCCCGAGGGGACAATGGCGCGCCCCATGGCTCCTCCATCGAGAACCACCTCGACCTCTATCGTGGGATTTCCACGCGAGTCCAAAACCTCTCGTGCAAAGACATCCGTAATTTCTGTCATAGGTTCCCTGTAAAACTGATTGAAAAAAACGAGCTCGCCGGCTCGCCTCGTGAAATTGCTCTGCGCAATATAGCAATTATTTGTGCAAAAACCAATTCCCCAGACTATTCCAAGCCATCCGTGTGTCCCGCAATGCTCTCAAAGATATGAAGGGCTTCCTCATATCGGTCACGGGGAACAAGAATCCGCCAGGGCATTCCCACGGTCGTCGTGCCAGTGACCACACCAATCCCACCGGCGGCGAGATCCGTTTTCACCAAATTGGGAATCTTCTCTTGGTCAAGGACCTCGGTAACCATGGCCACATAGATTCCGCCGGGCAATTTGGGCAGCGGAACCCAATCTGTAGAATCGCCTTTTTTCATGGAATCGTTACCTCCCGAATCGTCAGTGGCGAAATCGGCTGCCATATTCCTTTCGTCGTGCATTTGCCCTCTCGGAAGCCCAAATAGCTATACTTCCCGTAGTGAGGGAGCTTGCGACCCAAGGCATCCAAGACCTCGGGCTCGGCTGCATTGATGAGTAGAAGCAGCCGCCCTTTTTCGTCTTTTCCTGCAAGGATCGTCGCGTCGAAAGATACATTCGAGGAACTCAGCAGCGTCTGTGCAAGGGACGGATTTCCGCTGCTCTGCGCCACCTTTTCCCCAAAATTCGGCCAAGCGGCCTCAAGCAGTCTACCGAATCGCCATGGAAGAATCACGGCGATATCCGACGCGGCGGTGTCTTGCCAAGCCAATCCATGGGCGAGTTCTCCGTTCCATTCGGCCATTAGAGTTCTCAATAGCTGCTCCTCATGCCGATGAGTCTGAGCCTCGCCATCTCCCGGCAAAACAAATAGCCGACTTCGCGCGCCGATGATCCCCGCGATGGTTGCGGGCTGTTCGTCAGGCCACAGCAGGCGAAAGGCATGAGCATCCGGATCCAGAGCCACATGCATGGGTCGTGCCTGAGCGATCATTGTGCTCAGGACGCGCCCCGTCGAAATGCGGATGGGCTGCTCGACTTCCACGCCGCCTTCACAATAGACTTTGACCGGAAATTCCAATTCATACGGAGGCTCGGTCGGTTGAAGCACTTCCACTTCAATCTGATAGTGAGCTCCATTCTTTGTAGCCTTCAGTTGACCAAGATGGAGTTTGGGTGCGTCGCTGCGGAAAAGCCATTGCTGGAAGAACGGCCCGAGCTCTTGCCCGCTGGCCATCTCGAATTCATATTCAAGATCCGCCCAGGAAGC
>JAZDIW010000410.1:0-3365 GCA_043804575.1 bacterium | reverse complement strand
CCTACACCCGCGCCCAGGTAACGCGCTTTAGCCCCCGCTCCCTTGCCATTCTGGAGATCCAGTCAAGGCGGGACCTGGAGATCATGGAGAAGATCTACGCCAACTCCGTCCTCCTCGGCGACAACGGTCCCGACGGCTGGGGTATCAAGTATGCCCAGGGCGACTTTAACATGACGAGCGACTCGAAGCTCTTTCCCCCGCGGCCAAAGTGGGAGGCCGAGGGCTACCGCCCAGACGAGTATAGCCGCTGGCTAAAAGGCGACTGGCGCCCCATCGGTGAACTCTGGGCCGAGCTGGGTATGGATCCATCCCGCCCGCTGCCCGTCGAGGTCAAAATAGAGGATTGGCTCTTCGATACCGCCGCGAGCGTGGAGGAACGTACCGGGCACGCCCGTTTCGTCCACGGCCATTTCCTCAAGCCCGGCGATGTCCAGCGCACCCCTTGGCGCATTCGCTGCGTCCAGCCGCCCTACGACGCCCTCCCCGTTCCCCGCGCCGAGATCCCACCGGGCATCATCCTCTCCCGAGACGCCGATGCATGGATCCGTGAGGAGCTAACCGAGGACATCGCCGTTCCACTTTATCAGGGATTGATGATCTGGAACTATGATTGTTCTTTTAGCGGCTGGGTTTCAGGGACAGGACGATCCGCTAACTGGAATCCAATCGAATGGAAAAGGAAGTGTGTTATTCCACAGTACCTGGTTTCAATGTCTGACTACAATGGGAGAGAAAAGGCAATCAAAGAAGCTAAGCTTTGTCTAAGGCGAATTACAACTGCTGTACATCAGAGAACTGCAGTGGCAAGCCTCGTCCCTAATTTTCCCTGTGGCGACGTTGCATCAGTCGTGCAACCGGCGGCGATCAAAGACAGGCTCTTGCTCGCTGTGGCAATGAATCTATTTCCAGTCGATTTTGTCGCCAAGAAATCTTGTACATACCTTCATCTGGATTGGCATGTAGTTGAATCTTTGTCTATGCCTCGCCTGCCGGAAGAGATGGTTGAATATTGCCTCCGGTTAAACTGTGTCATACCGAATTTTTCTCAACTGCGAATTCAAATGCATGCCCTTGGCTTCACGCATTTTGCAAAACCGGCACTAACTCTTGAAGAGAGATTGCGAGTAGATGCCATTGTACAGTCGATTGGTCTTTGTACCCTCAGTTTGTCGCTTTTCGAAACGGAATGCCTGCTGACAGACTGCGATTGGCCACTGGAATATATAAGCCGCTCGAATACTCCGGCATTAGATCCGAAAGGGTTCTGGCGCATCGACAAGGACAAAGAGCCTGAACTTCGCCACACGGTTCTAACCCTCATCGCCTTCCACGATCTCGAAGAGAAGATCCGCGCCTGTGGTAGCGACCGGGAGAAGGGCATCGAAGCCTTCCTGAACCAGAACGATGGTGAAGGCTGGATGCTCCCCGAAACCCTGCGCCTCGCCGACTACGGCCTCGGTCACGATGAGCGGGCGAAACACCCTCAACCCGTTGCCTCGCGCTTCGGCCCCCGTTTCTATGACTGGCAGCTTGCCCAGTCCGCCGAGGAATCCTGGCGCGAGTGCCACCTCCACACCCGCAACCTCCTCGGTGAAGCCGGCTATCGTCAGCTCCTGGAAGATATCGAATCCCCCAAGGATGGGCAGAAGGCGCCACAAGTGTCAGAGCCCCCGGCAACATACAATCACCGGAAAGGCGAACAGGGGAAACTGTTTTAGTAAAATTAGCTAATAAGGCGTGAAAAAGTCGTTTAGAGCGAACAACTTAATATCAGGCGCTTGAAAGGCAGAAAGGTTCTGGCCATGCGTAATGTAACGTCGTGTTGGGATCAGGGACTCACAGGTTGTACACTTAGAATTGCAGAAACCGATGATTCTCCGCTGCGGGTGCTTGCAGGCCCAGGCACAGGCAAGACCTTCGCTCTTATGCGAAGGGTAATGCGATTGCTTGAAGATGACTGCAATCCGAGAAAAATATTCGTCTGTACGTTCACTCGGACTGCGGCAAGGGATATCGAGGCTGAATTGTCACGATTGAGGGCGCCGAGAGTCAGAAGGGTCAGAACCGGGACTATTCATGCCTTCTGTTTCGCCTTGTTGTCCCATGCAGCGGTACTCCCGCTAACCGGTCGTGTCCCAAGACCGCTGCTGAAGTTCGAAGAGAGATTTCTTCTCGAAGATCTCAAGGGTCTTAACGGAGAAGCCATCCGTGATTTACGCAAGCGATTGGGTGCATTTACCGCTGCATGGGCGAGGCTTCAGTCGGATACACCCGGATGGCCACAAGACCGACGTGATCGAGAGTTTCTGGCTCAGCTCGAGAGGTGGCTGCGATTCCATGAAGCCATGTTGATTGGGGAGCTTGTACCGGAAACTCTTAATTTCCTGCGGAACAACCCAGCATCAAGCCATCGGCCGCACTTTGAACATGTTCTGGTTGATGAATACCAGGATCTGAATAGAGCGGAACAGGTTCTTCTTGATGAGCTTTCGGATGAAGGCAGCCTGACAGTGATTGGGGATGAAAACCAATCCATCTACTCATTCAAATATGCTCACCCAGCGGGTATAGCGGAATTTGATCAAAATCACCCGGACACCCATGATGAAAGCCTTGATGAGTGCAGAAGATGCCCACAGATGGTAGTAAATTTGGCAAATGCCCTCATCAGGCAAAACCCGTCACGCGTACGTCGGGTGCTCCGGCCTTGTCCCGGAAATCCCGAAGGTGAGGTCATTATTGTTCAATGGCGTTCCCTCCATGATGAGGCAGAAGGAATCGCAGACTTTATTCAACAAAGAATTGAAGCGGGTACCGTAGAAGCTGGGCGAATTTTGGTTCTGGCACCAAGAAGGCAAGTCGGTTACGCAATTCGCGATGCGTTAAATTCTAAAGATATTCTTTCACACAGCTTCTTTTTTGAAGAGGCACTCGACGGTAACCCCACCAAAGCTGCGGAATGCGCAGCACAGAAAGCGTTCACTCTCCTGACATTATTAGCGAACCCCGATGATCGGGTGGCTCTGCGATGCTGGTGCGGATTTGAGAGTCAGTCCCTCAATCGTCGTGCTTGGACAAACGTTCGTCGTCACGCGGAAGACATAGGCGATTCCCCCTGGTCTATACTTGAACGTCTCGCTGCTGGTACCGAATCATTACCTCACACAGCGCCCGTTGTCGCCCGATTTCGCATTTTGCAACGTAAATTCAAAGAGATAGAAGGGTTGCTTGGCTCTGCCTTAGTAGATGCCTTGTTCCCGGATAACCACGATTGGACTTTGCCAATTCGAACCATTACCGAGGATTTGGAGGATGAAGGGGGACCTTGCGAACTATTGGAAATTATTCGAAGGGGAATAACACAA
>JAZDIW010000409.1:0-2355 GCA_043804575.1 bacterium | reverse complement strand
CCATCGCCGTCATTGGAGGTAACAATTGGCTCTGCCTTGCTTATGCGCATTTTTATCAGGAATTGTTACCCTTGAGACACTATGGAGAAAGCGGCTCTGTCTTAACGGCTGGAAGGATGAAGTAAAAAGTGGCCCCCTTTCCAACCTCTGACTCCACCCAGATGCGCCCTCCGTGCCGTTCCACAATCTTTTTGGAGATCGCCAATCCGATGCCGGTGCCGGCATATTCCTGCCGGCCGTGAAGCCGCTGAAAGATGATGAAGATGCGCTCCGGAGTACTCCGCGGCAATGCCAATGCCGTTGTCCCTTACGGAGAAGGTCCACCCATTGCCATTTCGGCTGGCCGAGATATGAACGCGGGGCGGTTCGCTGCTCCGGAACTTGATGGCGTTTCCGATCAGGTTTTGGAACAACTGCCCCAATTGGGGGCGGTCAGCCATCACCGTCGGAAGGGGGTCGTGGGTGACAAGGGCCGCGTTCTCTTCAACGGCCACCTTCAGGTCATTGACGGATTGGGCGAGGACCGCTTCGGAGTCGATGGGGGATAATTCCTTGCCCTGCATTCCTACCCGGGAGTAAGCTAGTAGGTCATTGATCAGCTTCCACATGCGGACGGCCCCATCTGCAGCGAAGCCGATGAATTCGTCGGCATCGGAGTCGAGCTTGCCTTCGTATCGCCTGGCCAGCAGCTGGACATAACTCGTTACCGTGCGCAGCGGTTCCTGAAGGTCATGGGAGGCCACATAAGCAAATTGCTCCAAGTCTTCATTTGACCGGGCCAGCTCCTCGGTTTTCTTTTTCAGGGCCTTCTCCACACTCTTTCGCTCAGTGATATCGTGCGCGATCGCTCGCACAACGGGCGAAGTAACGCCTTCTGTGCGGAGAGTATTGTGGTACTCCCAAATACGGTCTTCACCGGCGGCCGTCCGGATCCGCATTAGCCCTTTAGCGACACGGTACTTCTGGATCGTATCGAGGTACATGGCAAATTCGTCCTCGAACTTAAGCCCTAATAAGTCTCGAATATTCTTGTTCAGAAGGTCTCTCTTGTTGTACCCAAGAAGTTTTGCGCCCTCCTGGTTTACAGAGAGAATCTGACCTTGCAGATCATGGGTGCAGATCAAGTATTGGCTGCACTCTACCAGGTCTCGATAGCGATCTTCGCTCTCGCGAAGGGCCGCCTCTGCCTGCTTCCGCTCCTGCATCTGAGTGTTCAGTTGCTCGTAAGCTTGCCGATAGCGGTTTTCGGATTCTTTAAGGTCGCGCTGATGATTGAGCAATCTCTGCTGGGCGTGGCGGAATCCATGTTCCAGGAAGATAGAGAGCAAGCATACCACAAAAAATGAAATCAGAAATCGATATTTCAATTCCTGAATTTCAAATAGTGTGATTCTTTGTAAATCAAAGTTAAGTATTAAGAACGCTAAAATGCCATAGAAAATAGACACCCAGATCATGCCTTCGGTTAGACCGAGGGCAAAGAAGACCAAGATGGGGTAGATATAGCACCATCCTATTCGACTAAAACTCGATTGAAAACCGATCTCGTAGAGAAGTGCAATACCCACCGATGCAGTAAACAGCCTAAAAAGAATGGAGTAGATCTTATATTCAAATTTCTCATCGGTTCTCTTCCTGATCACAAAGCCAAGAAGGGCCACTATCAGAAGCATCACACCGTCCAAGAGTGCCACGAAGTGATTGCCTCTTATGAGACTGTAAAGAGTCAATGCGCCTACAAGGGGGATGCCGATATAGACACTGATTCTCTCCACGGACCGCTTCCTCTGCTTCATCAATTCAAATTGGTTCAAGTCGGTAAAGTTCGGATTTATCATACCGATGCTTTCAGCACTTGAAGATACCTGGAGGTTAGGATCAGTCGTCAAATCATCTCCTGTCTTTTGATCCGCCTCAGAGAAAGGAGATTCGCCAAAGAACCGTGGTTCAGAGATTCTTGGCCCTCTCTCATTCATCTCTGAGGCTGTATTGCGTTTCGCCTGCCTACGCGAAGTCCCGTCTTGCGGGACGAAGGCGGGGCACGCAGGCGTCGCTTTACGTCCCCCGATTGCTCGGAGTTCGGCTTTATCACCAAGTAAGCATAAAGAGCCTTCTTTCCATTGAGCAAATCTAGTGCCGAAACGAGAGAATATTCAGACTTATTGGATATCACAAGGCTTTTCAAAAAATGAAAATTCTTGATACGGGCGGGGATGTGCCCTTTTTTGTCTCTAAAAGCTAGTGTCACGTCAACCTTGTGATGTCGTAAAAAATGTGATATATTTTCTTCATAATCAACCGGGGAGGATTGACTATGAAGAAATACATCGTGACACTTACCAAAGACGAACGCGA
>JAZDIW010000408.1:0-2050 GCA_043804575.1 bacterium | reverse complement strand
GAAATCAGCATCGCCCGAACCGAAAGAAACGGTGGATCCCGCCGCAACATAACCTCCGTCGGCGGTCTGCTGAACGGAATAGCCGTAATCCCGATCTGTCCCTCCATAAGTGTTCATCCAGAGCGTGTCGCCTTGGCTATTCGTCTTTACCAGATATAAATCCAAGCGGCCCGCACCGAAAGACCAGGTGTCTCCCGCCACGATATAGCCTCCGTCGGCGGTCTGTTGAACGGAATAAGCCCTATCGTGGGCGCTCCCCCCATAGGTGCGCGTCCAGAGCGTGTCGGGACTTGGCTGGGCTGCCGCCAAGAACGGCAATCCAATCGCCAATGCGATGAACAAAATACGATGCATAGTTGCTCCAATTTTTTTGTTATGGTTGATTCATTGTCTTACCCATATGTGAGGGCACCAGCTTCAGCGCAATTCTCTCGCGGGCGGTTCATCTGAGATGTTTTCACCAGCCTGCCTTTCGCTCTTCACTTCAACAGAATCAGTTTCTCGATTCTGTCGAAATCACCGGCCTGCAAGCGGGCGAAGTAGACTCCGGAAGGATACAGACTCCCGTCGAAGGGAAGCGAGTGCGTTCCGGCGGCAAGCGGCCCGTCGGCAAGTGTCGTCACGAGCCGCCCCGTTATGTCGAACACGCACAGCCGCGCCGCCATCACTCGCCGAACATCAAAGCGGATTGACGCTATCGGATGGAACGGATTGGCGAAGACCGAAAGCGTGAACTGCTTCGGAGCAAACAAGGATCGCTCGTCAATCGGCTCACCTTCGGGATGCAGCTTAATCAGCCAGGCGTTCTGTCCCGGGTCATCGAGATAACCGAGCACGAGAAATCCGCCGTCCAATGTTTGTTGAACGGCACAGCCATAATCCATACCCGCTCCGCCGAAGAAAAAGCTCCAAAGGCTGTCTCCGTCGGCGTTCACTCTCAACACCATGATGTCGCTATGCTGGCCCGGTGCATAGAAGGAGGATCCCGTCATTATGTATCCGCCATCGGTGGTCTGCTGCACGCAGAAAGCGCCGTCGAAATCTTCGGCGGTGCGCCCGCCGTAGGTTCGGCTCCACTGGGTGATCCCGTTCGCATCCGTCTTCACCAGCCACACATCCGTGTTGCCGGTCCCGAAGGACTGAGTATAGCCCGCGAGGACGATCCCGCCGTCAGCCGTTCGCTGAGCGGAAAAGCACCAGTCATCCCCTGGGCCGCCGTAGCACTCGCTCCACAGGCTGTCCCCGTTTCGACTCATCTTCACCAGCCAGAAATCATGATCACCCATCCCGAAGGATTCCGTAGTCCCGACTAAATAGAAGCCACTGTCGGGAGCCCAAATGACCGCGTTGAAGATCTCATCCTCTTCCCCGCCAAAAGTCCGACTCCACAGACTGTCGCCGTTCCCTGCGGCCATGACCACCCAGCCATCGGTCGCACCTGCCCCGAACGAGCTCGTCTGCCCAACCAGTATGTACCCCCCCGATGTCAGCTCAATTGCGCGACAATAATCCCCGGCGTAGCCTCCATAAGTTCGAGTCCACAAAGTATTGCCAAAAGGCGACATGTCCTCCAGATAGAAATCGCTGTCGCCGGAACCGCGGGACTCTGTATATCCAGCCACGACATATCCGTATACGTCAAAGAAAACACCGCAGGTGGCAACATCCTCTTCGTCCCAAGCGTGGATACATTCCTCAGCATTTTGTCCGAACACATCCGTCAACATCAACCACATGTTTGCGTCCGAGTCCGGGCTGGCCCACTGGCATCCGACCATAAGTAGACTGCTCAGACGGTCACTAACCTGCAAGGAATAGAGCTGATCGCGGCCTTCGCCGCCGAAGATTCGGGTCCAATCCACATCGGGTTGGGCAATTGCGAAAGGTGCGCAAGCCGCAAGCACAATCAACGAGTAGAGAATATGCCGGGACATGATACCTCCCGTTTTTCACTTTGAAAGATCAGCCTTCTCGTCTGTTATAGTTTTCCCACGTCGGAACCTAATCCAAACGAAGGCGTGCTTCCGGTCAGAATTAGAAGGAAAACCAA
>JAZDIW010000407.1:0-4780 GCA_043804575.1 bacterium | reverse complement strand
GCATCCGTAATCGGGCGAAGCTTGACCGGGGTAGACATACAATCCTCCTCTTTGATTCAGACTCTACCCCTTCAACGCACATCCTACCCGTTCCGACTCAACGGGATTACATTTTTAGAAACGGCACTAGTAATCCGGTGGTGAATCGCGGCGGAACCGGGACATGGGATCGCGGCATCGTGCACGCGCCGCGCGTCGTCGTGGACAATGGCGTGTATTACCTTTTCTATACCGGTAGCGAGGATTTGCTCGCCGAGGATGCCCGTATCGGCTATGCCACTTCGACGGACGGCATCGCATTCACCAAGTATGGGGGAAATCCGATTCTGAGTGCCGATGGCACCGGATTCGACGCGCACACCTTGGGCGAGTGTGCGCCCATCGTGCAGGGCGACACATGGGTGGTCTATTACAACGCGTACAGTATCTCGCGTCCTGGTCCGGGGAAATATATTGGACGCGCGACGGCTCCCAGTCCTTCGGGTCCGTGGACGCGCATGGATAATCCCGTTCTGGAGGCTGGCTCATGGGGCGAGTGGGACTCGCGCTTGGCTACTCCCGACGGAGTCTTTGCGACCGACACAGGATATGTGATGTACTATTCTGGGTCAAATGGCTTTCCCAACCAGCCGTGGCGGGTCGGAATGGCCACATCGCCGGATGGAATCACATGGACGAAGTACAACGATCCTGCCACTCCCGACGCACCTTATGCAATGAGCGATCCGATATTCACGCTGGGTGATGCAGGAGCATGGGATTCCGCCAGCTCGGCAGCCACAGCAATGCTGCCGGGCGCTGAAGGGTGGGAGATGTATTACACCGGCTGTGTTGGATCCGTAGAGGCTCTTCAATGCGTGGGCTATGCAACCGGCACAGATGGTTTGAATTGGACGCGTTTTGACGGAAATCCCGTCTTGACGCCCACAGAGGCTTGGGGACAAGTCAGAGTCGTAGCGGGTTCCGCGGTGCGCGTCGGAACGGACTATTATCTTTACTATGCCGGTTGGTCGAGCAACAGCAATGCGCGAATCGGATTGGCAATCTCTTCCACTACGAACGCCCGTGAAATGCCACCACCGCAACCAGGCAATTTCGCTTTGCTGCAGAACTACCCCAACCCATTTAACTCATCCACCGCGATTCAATTCGAGCTGCCGTATGCAGGTCTGGTCTTGCTGAGAGTATTCGATATTTCTGGACGCAAAGTGACCACACTGGCAGACGAAGTGATGAACGCTGGAAGGCATCAGGTTCGGTTTGAAGCGCGGACATTGCCTTCCGGTGTGTATGTGTATCGTTTGCAGAGCGGCGAATTCACGCAGAGCCGAAAGTTGGTTGTGTTAAGGTAACTTCGCCGTTTTCCCTTCCCCCCGCCCTATGCGGGGGACCGTACTCCGCCGCGCCGTGTCCCTACCCGGTCTGGAACATGTTTTCCTTCCTTAAGGCGGATCCCCTGACCTGCCCGGTATCTCCATAAAAAACTTGCGGCCACCCCTTTTTCGATGGGGCAGCCGCAAAGCGGGAAACCGAATATGCGCTGTCAGGCGAAGACCTGACGCGTCGCTCACCTCAATCGCAATACCGTGGCTTAGGGCTCCCGAATGTGATTGGCCACGAGCTTGGTCATTTCAAACATGTTGACCTGCCACTTGCCGCCAAAGACCGGCCGCAGTCTCTCGTCGGCGTTGATCATCCGCTTATTGACGGTGTCCTGCAGGCCGTTCCTCTTGATGTACGCCCAGAGCTTCTTCGTGATTTCCGTGCGCGGCAAGGGTCTCGTGCCCACAATCTCGCCCAAGGCGGCATCGGGCTGCATCGGCTTCATGAAGGCCGGATTCGGTTTGCGGGCGACTTTCTTCTTGGTCACCTTCTTCGGGGCGACTTTCTTCTTGGTCACCTTCTTCTTGGTCACCTTCTTGGTAGCCTTCTTGGTGGCCTTCTTGGTGACTTTTTTCTTGGTCACTTTCTTCTTCATTGCGCTCCCGCAGGCGGCTCGTTTCGTCGCCTTTTTCTTGGTTGACTTTTTCACAGCCATCTTCTGTGTCTCCTTCTGATTACTTACCTTCGACTTTGGCTCTTTTCAAGCGTGGATTCGCACGACAAGGCCGGATCGCCCTTGAAGGCCCCGCCTCATTGCCGACCAGACAGCACGGTTCGGATCCAATGAGCGGCCAGGGCAAAATCCGGGGTAGGTGGAGTATCTTAAAATGAGTCGTGACAGAACAAAAAAGAGACCGAAGAATTTCTCTGCTACACGCCACTTGCCAAGTCGGGCGGATTCTCCCGGCCCCTTGCGTCCACGGTGCGTTCGGCAGGCCCCCCAAAGGCTCAGGACAAACCTACCGCCAAAAGAGCTCACTTGCCCGATGCCATCCTCTCGCTGGCAATGCCCCGATGGGCGCAACGGGCGGACTTCATGCAGAGACGGCAAAAGCACCACATCCCTTGCCTGAAGCCGCACTCCACCTGATGGGCAAAATCGAGAGAAATTCTATATTCCAAAATATAGCAGCTTCCGACCTCAAAGTCAAGAGTTTCTTTCATAAAATTTGTCCCAATTTTCTCTCTTCCCATTTCTGGGCAATAGGAACCATAGGCTTTCCTTCGAGGTGAAAAGGGTGGCAGGCAAGGTCCACGAACTCCACGGGCCGAGGTATCCATGATTCACTTTGGCACTTCGCAGGCGGAAGGACTCCAGGAAATCCTCTTTATCGCAGTGGGAATGGTCGTCCTTTTCCTGTTCTGTGCCCTGATTATGTTTCCGGGAAGCCGCCGGGGCCCATTGGACGAACCGTCTATGGCCGCAGGCGGGCCCACGTTCGAGCCTCGCAAGAACGGTCGAGGCACATTCTACCCTTGGGTCCCCGTAGCCTGAGACCTCTGCGACACCCCTCCCGAACTGCCCTACCCTCCCATCTTTCGGCGGGAAAGCGCACATTCATCACTCAGGAGAACAAACGATGCTCTGCAAAGCGTATTCTTAGGAATGTTGCCGTTCTATTGCCGGGCGGAAGGCAGCCCCGGTTTGGGGCGAAGCGTGAGAATCGCAACCAGGAGGCAGATTACACCGCCCAAGGCGGTCGTTGCCGGAGCGCCGATCCCTGAGGCGAGCGTGCCTGCCAGAAAGGTACCGATGGGCATAAGCCCCAAGAAGCTCGTCGTGTAGAGCCCCATGACTCGGCCATGAAGCTCTTCGGGAGTCAGATCCAGAATCAAGGTGACGAGCGAGGTAACCATGAGAATCATGGCAAAGCCTGCCCCGGCCAGCAGAGCCAGAGAGAGTAGGAACCACCGGGACAAGGCGAATCCCAGGAACGCGACGGCCAAGCCAATAGACCCTTGAAAGATGATGCGGCCGCGCGCGCTTTGACGAGGCATCGTGGCCTGAACCACGGCACCCGAGAGCGCTCCTACGCCCATCGCCCCCATCAAGCCTCCCAATCCTCGAACGCCGACCTCAAGGACTTTGTCCGCAAAAATGGGCATCAAGACGGTCAAGGTGAATCCGAAAAGTCCATAGAAGGCCAGACCCACCATCAGGGGGTAAATGGTGGAATGACCGCGTACAAAAGCCCAAGCCTGGTACAATTGCGAAGCAAAAGAATCGCGATTTCGAGGGCGGGCCTGCTCGAGAGTGGACATGGTCAGAAGGGTGCCTATCAAGGGCAGGAAGGAGACGGAGTTGATCAAGAAACAACCCCCCTCTCCAACAAGCGGAACCAAGAATCCGGCGACAGCCGGGCCGACGATGCGACCCGCATTAAAGGCCATCGAATTGAGAGCAATGGCATTGTCAATGTCATCCCTTCCAACGATTTCTCGCACAAACGCCAGGCGTGCCGGCATGTCAATGGCCATCAAGACTCCGGCGACCGCGGCCAGTAGAATAATCTGATAGAGCCGAAAGGCACCACTGACGGTCAGAAGCCCCAGCGCCGCGGCTTGAATCGCCATCCCGCATTGGGTGATGAGCAAGACCTTTTTCTTGGTATGACGGTCCACCATCACTCCGCCGATAGAGGCCAGAAAGAGGGAGGGCATGAAAGGCATGGCACCCGCTATGCCCAGCCAGAAGGCGGAATGGGTCAGCCGCCAAACAAGCCATCCCAAAGCCAGACTTTGCATCCATGTCCCCATGACGGAGGCCAATTGGCTCATCCAAAAGAGACGGAAGTTCCGGTGTCGCAGGGCACGAAAAGGGGTCATTTGAGGAAAGGAGAAAGCGGTTACGAGAGATTATTCAGTGAGTGAAGTGCCCGAAATATGGTCAAATTCCCATAAAAAGGCAAGCGCCGAAACCCAAGAGGTTTTCGGCGCTTTTACCTGTTCCAAGGCGCGAAGAGAGACTAAGCTCCGAAGGAAGGGGGCGGAAAGGACAAAGGAGCAAGTTTCTTGGCTGGCTTCTTGGTCGCCTTCTTCTTGGTGGCCTTCTTCTTTGTGGGCATGTTTACCCTCCTTGGATGTTAAAGAGCCCGCGAACTATTCCTGTTTCAATTACACTAATTAAAATTCTTTGTCAACTGCAAACGAAGGGCTGGCCTACGTTTGAGCGGATTGCATTTCCTCGCGCCTGGAACAGCCGTGAAAGGCAGTCGTCTGTAACCCGCGCCGGTAAAGGGTTGCGAGCGAACGCAGCTTTCCAGAAAGAGCGAGGCGGGAAAAAATACGAAAAAAAATATTTTGGAGAGTGTTCAATTTTTGCAACGCCGATTGTCGATCGAACAACTCAATCAGGTTGGCGAAGCGCATCGTTTTACGGTGAATCGGCATCGGATGC
>JAZDIW010000406.1:0-5626 GCA_043804575.1 bacterium | reverse complement strand
GAAATTCCATGCCATGAGCGACGCGCCGGTCATCGAGAATTTGAAAGTTCCCTCGACATCCGTCCCGTGATACCCTCGGTCAATCGCACGCGAAAGTCCGGAGAGAAGCCCGTAACCCAGCGCCTTGGGGCCGATATTCCGCGAGGCCAAGGTGTCGAAATAGGCTGATTGCTTTCGCGTTTCATAGACGGCGACATTCACCGGCACGGTGAAACCGCGCAAAAGTGAATCGAGCGCAGGCGAAATCGGCCGCAATCGCAAGACGCGCCCCGTCGGATAGAGCAGAACGACATCCGTCTCGTCAAAGCCGTCGTTCATCACATCCACGAGCATGATCCGCTCAATGGCTTCTTCTCCCAAGATGAGCTCGCGGCGAAGCTGCTCTATCATCCCCTTATCGCCGATGGTCTTTGCCGTTACAAGGCGAAATTCGACATCGCCAGTCGCCCAAAGCGGTTGCCCCAGAAAAAGGGCCAAAAGAATGGCGGAAAAAATTCGCTTCAATTCAGACTCTCCAAAGCTTGACGATACTTGCGCATCATCTCCCAATTGTTTTGTTGACGGTAAGCGTCTTCCAGAATCGAATAGGCCGAACGGAGTTGCTCTTTCGTCAGAGAGAAATCCAGCGCCCGGGTGCCGAAAGTAATCGCTTTTGCCGGATCATTAGCCGCAAGACGCGCCAGTTCCACGAAACACGCGCCCTGCCCGCTCCAATCAAATTTTGTGCCCTGCAAATAATACGAAAGCGCCGTGCGTGCGTCCTTCTTTGTCTCGAGTTGCTGCGCGTATCCATAACACATCTTCCCGTAGCTCTCGCGATATTCTTGCTTCGCACCGGGATTTTTCTCGATGAGATTCTTCATGCGATCCAGCCCCATCGTCGGCTCGAATTCCGTGTATTCCAGCAGGGCCAGCCGCCATTCGAGCTCCTCTCGCGCCGCCTGTGTGCGAGCGACCTGAATTCCCTGAAGATACGCTCGGCGCGCATCCCCGAATCGTCTCTCTCGCTCGGCGCGGAAAGCCTCATCGCGATATTCCGCCGTCCGAATGCCGCCGTTATCCCAGTGTATCCATTCAATCGTCTTCAAAATCTGCGCGCTGTCCTCGGGTGAAGCGAAAGTCAAAGCCGAACGAAATGTCGCCAGAGCAAGTCCGTCTTGATAGGTGCGTGCATAGGCATCCGCCAAAAAGATTCGATATTGATTCGGCAGCGATACCTCTTGGCCCTCGGTTAGCTTATAGACATCAATCGCTTTCTGGAAACCGGTGATAGCGGCTTCGAAATTCGCTGCCTGAAGGCTCGCGTAGGCATAGTTGAACCAAAGTCGGTGCTCCCCTTTTCGAGTCTCCAGCACGATGCGGTAAGTCTTCGCCGATTCCGCCCATTCCTGCAATCGGTCGAGAGTTGCCGCAAGCCAAAGCGGCGGATCGGGCGACTGCGGAACGAGCTGCATCGCTCGGCGGAAGTGCTTTGCCGCATTGCGAAATGCGGTCATCGCGCGCAGCGATTCCTCGCTGGCCGGTGACATCACCGTCGTATCGCCAAAGAGAGTGCGGACCGTATTGATCACTCCGCGCGGCTTGGCTTTTGTCGTGTCGCGTATCTCGATGCGGGCAAGCGAGTCAGCAAGCTTGCGCAACTCGTCGCCAAGGGCGAAATCTTCTTTGCCTTTCTCCATCTCGCGCTCGGCCGCGGCTTCCGCTTCCGGGCTCCCATAGAGCAGCCGCGCGAGCGTGTCGGCCTCGCCCGCCGTGGTCGTGTCCACTCCCTGCGGCACGGCCACCTGTCCCCGCCGAGAAGCCGCACATCCTGCGAAGATAAAGAAACAGAAAAGGAATACCACTGCGATAGAAAACAAGATGTGGTATCTACTGTATTTCGACATAGTCATTTTCTTACGAGATTCCTCGCCGCGGCGTGTATTTTTCGCGCGATGCTTTCGCTGCGGTGTCGGCTGCTTTCCACCGCCGCGGCATGCGTCTCGCATGCCCGGCCAACTAAATCTTCCACAGCTCAACAATCCCCGAACTAAGCTCCATATAATCACGCGCACTCGACCACGGGTAATTCTCCGCTTGTTCAACCAATCCTCGTCGAACGGGATTACCGTGAATGTACTCGATCCGTATTCGTGCGGCGTTTGAGCCGGGGATTGGAACATCATCATACCTGCGTCGCCACAGATTACTGTCCGCGTATGGATGTGGACGACACTTCTTAGAGGTCAAGCCTTTGAAAGCTTCCATGAAATCTGAAACAAGTGAGCCCGAACCATCTTGATATAGCAGGGCATGCAGATGATCCGACATCAACACATATCCCAGACATCGAAGTGCAAATTTGCCACGGTAGCCCTCGAAGATTTTCAAGATTTCCGTACAGATGGCATCTTCGATGAACCAATTGCCACGCGATGCGGTGACCGTCGTTATGAAATGAATGCTGCCTTCGAAATCGAGAAGTCTATGACGACGGAGCATATCTGTGTTGTGTTGCGTGCCGGGCATGCGAGACGCATGCCGCGGCGTGTATTACTTTGCTTCTGTTCGTTGTCAGAGACATTTTCTACTGCTTTCGCCGAGGCAGATCCCTGATCCGCCCGACACCTATCTTTTCGCCGCCTTTGGCCCGAGCGAAATTCCCTCCGATTCCATCCATCCCGCGAAGACCTCGTAAAAATCGCGCGTCCGTTCCAGAGTCGGCCTGTCGCGCACTGCGACAATGGCAGTCGGCCCGGCAGGACTCGGTGTTACGCGGCACAAGCCTAAAAATTGGCTCCGCTGCCGAAAATCCGAATCCGCAAGCAAGATCGCCGTCTCGCCTTGAACGAGGAGCAATTTCAATTGATGCTCGACTTCAGAGAACTGCACATGAATGTCCCATCCTTGAAAGCGAGCCCTTCCTTTCAAGTGGCCGGGTTTCGTCTCCAAATAGTCCATGACGACCTGAGCGAAGGCTCCCTTCTGGCCGCGCAGCCATCGAAGCAGCCCCGACAGAATCTCCTCATCCACAATATCTTCCCCGAGGCTCAGTTTGTCGGAAATCGTCTGTCCTTCGCTCAGTCCTGCGGGACTACGATACTTCTCGCCTGTGGGCAATCCGGGAAGACTTGTCGCCGGCGCCTCTGTGCCTCGTGCTGTGCCAAGCTGCGGCAGAGCCGTTCCGGGTGCGTCCATCATGGGTCCGGTATAGGATGGCCGACTCGGTGCGGGCAGGTCACTTGCGCCTCGACCTTGATAGACTTCACCGCGAGACGGTAGCGCACCCGGAAGCGCCATCGGGAGGCGGTTTTCGCCGGATTCCGCTTGTCGCGTCACAATCTCCGGCAAGGGCGAAGCCTCGGGCTCTATGCGCGGCTGCCATTCCACCGGCGTCTCCAGAGCCATGTCGAGTAAGCCGAATTCCGCGGGTTCCGTGCTGGCTCCGGCAATGTCCATTTGCCCGGCCAGCGGCATCCCTGTGGTGGGTGCCCATGCCATGTGAGGTGCCGAGCTTTCCGCTGCCTTCTGCGTTCGAGTCGGAAGCGGTGGCGGCGGCGGAGGCGTTCGCCACTCGAGGATTCTCTCGACGGGAATGACGACAATGGGAACCGTCGAAAAGAGGCGCGGCAGGTTTGTCCAGTCGGGAATGATAGCAAGCGCGACGGCGCTCATCAGAAACGCCGTTCCCCGAATGCCAATAAGGACTTGTTTCTCTTTCATGGCGCTTGCCCCGCAATATTGCGCGGATTCAGCGCAATGCTGAGGCCCAGCCCGTGTCGGCCTGTCGCCTGCATCACCTGAATCGGCCGATCCCAAACCACGCCGCTGTCCGCCCGAAGCAGCACGCGTGTTTCCGGTTTCTGCGCTTTCAAATTGGCGAAGAGCCTGTCGCACAGACTGTAGAGAACCGAATCCGACGCCTCGGCAGGTGCCAAGAGTTCGCCGCCGACAAAAACATCTCCCTCTCGGGCTACCTGAATCATGAGTTCATCGCCCACCTCGACCACCTTCTCTCCGCCGGTGTAGTCATTGGGGAGTACCAGCGGAATCGTGGTCTCCGGCGTAAAAATGAGGGTAATCGAAAAGAAGAGAATCAGAATGAAGGCGAGATCAATCAGCGAAGTCGTCGCTTCGGCAAATGGATTGCGAATACGCATCCTATTCTCCTTCCGGCCCGGCCAGAATTTCGCGCATATCGGCTACGCGTGCCATAAGGAAATGGCGACCAAGCATGCCCAGAATCGCGACGACAAGGCCGCAGACCGTCGTCACCATCGCGACATACATGCCGCTGGCAAGGCTCTGCATTGTCACATGTTCGACCAGCGTTTGTTCCCGGAACACCTGAACCAAGCCTACGACCGTCCCGAGAAGCCCTGAGGCGGGAGCCGCCGCGATCATCATATCGAGGAAGAGAAATCGGTTCTGAAGACTCTCGATTTCAAATTCAATGGCCTGTCGAGGGCCGAGGTTTCCGGTGGCCGTCAATTCTCCGAGCGTTTGGCGCAAGCCCAGGAGGAAGCTCTTCTGGTGAAAGCGAATCAGGTAGTAGAGTGTCAGGCCAATCCCGAGAAAGAGCAGCACCGCCTGAAAGAAGTAAATCCATACATCAAACGCCCGGAAAAGGACAATGAATACCCCAATGCGCTCCGACATCGTCAGATAGCGCCCCGTCGTGCCCGTCTGTGCGAAGGACACGCTCGCATAGAAGAGCGCGAGCACGACGGCGGCCAAAGCCGCCCGACCAAGCCACCGCACTGATTTGCCGTCCCACCGCTTCATAGTCTATCTCCTATTCACTGAAACTTCGCGGGTCATAAATCCTATAAACTGAAATATAATAAGTCCCTTAAACAGATGCAACATGAATATCTACAATTTTGCCCGAGCAAAACCGGCCCCAAGATGACCTGATCATGGCTCTTGAGAGCCCTCCGACAGGATTTCTACAGTCAAGGGTTGAAATCCCTTGCCCTTTGCTTCATGTGCCCCGGCATGGTTCAGCGCATTTAAAAAACATACGGTGATATTCGATGCCGCCGTATGTGCTATGCAGAGTTAGCGTGAACCCCCTGCCATCCCTCACTCCTGTCTAAATCGAGGGGTGCATGGCACCTGTTCGCAGTGAAATCTCCTCAGCTGATTTGGGGACACATTCTTTTGAAATCAGGTGCAGACTTTCACTTTCCGGCGACAGGCACAGCCAATCTGCCGCGCGTGCCTTGGCTCTCTTCACTCCTCTCTTGGCTTGAGGCGGATGCAACAAAACAGGCCAAGCCTCGTTAAAGAGACAGGAAAGAAAGCCCTGAGGCCTTCCATAGCGAGGATATAAAGTAATACCTTAAATATCAATAGGTAAACCCGCGCCGCATTTTCAGACCTTCTTTTGCCGTCTCATCTCCGAAATCTGGACTTGCTATTCGCTCAGAAATATCGTAGATTAGCCTTCGTTAAGCCCGCAGGCATTCGGAAAGGAGCACTTCTTCCATTCTGGCTAAAGGTCTTTACGAATAGTTCCAGAGGCACGGAGTTCCGCGCCAGAGCTCAGTACAAGAATGCCTACCCCGCAATGCTCCTAAACCCAAGGCCGCTTTCTCGATTTTGTCTTTTTAGCCTGCTGGCGTCCCTTCTCTTCTTCGGAAAT
>JAZDIW010000405.1:0-4128 GCA_043804575.1 bacterium | reverse complement strand
TTTTACAGAAGCGCAAAGCGAACCGTCACGTCGGAAGAATTCGACGAGCTAATTGAAGCGCAGAAACTGATGAAGAAACAGGCCGAAACTATCTGGACATTCCGTGGAGGCAAATCATGATGAAGCAATTGATTTATCCTGCGCTATTATTGAGCATCTTTTTGGGTGGCGTTTTTCTTGCGCAAGCGGCAACGATTGAAGAGATTTTGGCTCTGAAGAGTGAGGCTGTGAAGTACACTGACCAGGATGCCGTTGAGCTTTATAAGGCTGTTCGTTACACGCTGCTTCCTGATGGACGGCGCGAAGTGCAGACGACGATTGTGCGCCTTGTGCGTACTTATTGGGCGATGGATACCTACGGCGATCCGGAAATTCCCTTTGACTCGGTTCGTCAGGAACTCACGGTTTCCATGAGCCGCACTTTTATGGCGAATGGGAAAGTTGTAGATACAACGCCGAATGGATTCAATCGCATCACTCCCGATGCTGTGGCTCTGGCACCGGATTATGTCGGTTTACAGGATATGGCCGTCACGCATTTGGGATTGGAACCCGGCGCGATTACTTATCTTGATTATACCATTCGCGACCGCAAACCCTTGGGAGAAGTTTTTAGCGGTACCTTGCTCTTCGGTGGGCGCAATCCCATTCTTCGGCAAGAACTTTCTATTGAGGTTCCCACGGCTGCGAAAGTGCTGATTAAAGAGGATAATGGCGTGCCCGCCGCACAGAAGAACACAACGGCGGGAGTGGATCGCTATTTCTGGCGAATGGACAAGTTGTCTGCTGCTTGGGCACCGGATGCTGAATCGTATGCGTCTCGCTTCCGTCCACGCGTGAGCTTTTCTGATGCATCAAATTGGGATGCGGCTTTGCGTTCTTTGGTCTTGACTATGGCGGCGGATACTGTTGTAAGCCGTGAGATGCATCGCATGATAAAAGAAGAACTGACAGATGAATTGAGCGCCGAAAGCCGCGCACTCGCGATTCAAACTTATTTGCGCGAGAGATTCAATCGAATTGAAGCCGATTATCCACTATTCGAGCACACGATTCGCCCTGCGGCTCGGATTTTTAAGAGTGGTTATGGCCATACTCTCGATTTGGCTGTACTCTTCAAGGCCTTGGCAAAAGCAGCAGAACTTGAAGCAGATATTGCGCTTGTTTTCCCCAATCCATCCGATGTGCCGACTTTGGATGATTTCTCGGAAGCACTGGTAATTGTCCAAACTGATGGAGGTGAACGCTTCTTCGATGTTACGAAACCTCCAAAGGAATGCTTGCGCGAACGGTTGGGGGATGCTCAGATTCTTCGGTTGAAACCGGGTGCTTCGCTGACTCCAGCACCCGTGCCTTGGGCAGACCAGCCGTCTTTCTCCGAACTTTTTGTGACTTGGAATTTGAAACCAGACAGTTCATCGAGCGGCGAAGGCGTATGGCGTTTTGGCGGTGCGTTGAATCATCTCGGCAAAATGCGAGATGGAGAATTGGAGGATTTTCTCGCAGGAATGTTGAAAGCATTCTGGAAAGGAATCATCGTTGAAGATGTCCGCGTGAGAACCATGTCACCGCGTGAAAGCGAACTTGCATTTCACTTGCGCTTGCCTCAGGCGGGCGATACAGCGAGCGGCATTCGCACCTCCTATTTACCCGATAACAAAGCATATATGAATGCGGTGCTTCCTAAGAATGTGGATTTCGCGGAAGCGAAAAGGCCGATACCTCTGTTTCTGCGTGCGCTTGGTAACTGGCATGTGAAAATGCACGTTGAATACCCTGAGAATTGGAAGATTGTTCATCTTCCAAATGAAGTGAATATACAGAATCCGCAAGGGAGTTTTGCTCAAACTATAAAAACTGAAGGAAAGGTACTTACGATTGAGCGTCAGATGCAATTTGGTCAGCGAGTGATTCCTCCAAATGGCTGGGCGAATTTCCAGCAAATTATGCAGCCCGTCTGGAATGTGAATGCCAACACGGTTGTGTTTGAATAGAGGATACTCGAATGGCGTCTCAACTTATCTTTGTAATCAATCCCGGTTCGACCTCAACGAAATTGGCTTTTTTCAGCGAGAAAAAAAGCGTTTGGGAACACATGGCAGAACATCCGCGAGGAATCGGTCAGCATCCGCGAGATGTCTTAGATGAGCGCACCGCCGAGATTGAAAATCTTTTGGGTGAAAAATTGGCGGATTGGAAACCTCACGCCGTCGTTGGGCGAGGGGGACCTCTTCGACCGCTCGAAGGCGGCACTTATTTCGTTAATGACAAGATGATTAATGAGCTTTTCTCTGAGCAGTGGTCTGCGCATGCCTCGAATCTCGGCGCGCCATTGGCTCGACATTTCGCGCATAAATGGGATGTTCCAGCTTACGTTGTTGATCCGGTGACTGTGGACAATTTTACACCGCTGGCAAGAATCTCAGGCGTGCCGGAGATTAAAAGACGCTGTCGTTCTCATGCACTTAATATTCGTTCTTGCGCTCATCTCGCGGCAGCTAAAATTGGTAAACCTCTCCAGAGGACACGATTTGTTGTGGCACACCTTGGCGGAGGTATTTCCGTGGCGACCGTTGAAGGTGGAAGGATTACGGATGTCAACGATGCGCTGTTGGGCATGGGACCTTTTTCACCGACGCGAGCAGGAGCTGTCCCCATCGGCGCGCTTGTCGAGATAGCAATGTCCGGCAAATATACCAAAGAACAATTGTTGCACAAACTCTCGCATGAAAGCGGCTTTGCGGGATATTTGGATACAAATTCGCTCGTGCGAGTGGAAGAGCTTATTGAAGAAGGTGATGAAAATGCGCGGCTCATTCGGGATGCGATGGTTTATCAAATCGCCAAAGAGATTGGAGCATGTGTCGCTGTTCTTAAGGGAAAAGATGATGCGGTTATTCTAACCGGAGGACTTGTTCATTCGCATTCATTTCGCCGCGAACTCCGCTCCTACATTCGATGGGTTGGCCGCATTCTTATTTTTCCCGGCGAGCGAGAGATGGAAGCGCTGGCGGCAGGAGCCTTTCGAGTACTGAAAGGCGAGGAAGAAGCGAAGGAATATTGAAATCGGTTACGAGATATTCTCGATAAAAAAATACAATTGTAGGATGCGGATCTGTGACCCGCCCACACAGAATGCCGTGACCTGCTCGGCATGGATTGAAGGATAAAAAGATGAAATCATTCTATCTCTTTGGTGCTTTATGCATGGTATCTTCGCTTATTCTGGCTGCAGGAGCCTTCGCTCAGCCCAGTCCCGATACGCTCTGGACACGCACTTATGGGGGGAGCAGCCTTGATGAGGCCCATTCCGTTCAGCAGATCGCCGACGGAGGCTATATCGTGGCGGGAGACACCTATTCTTTCGGTGCGGGCTGGTGGGATTTCTATCTGGTGAAGACGAATAGCTCGGGCGAGCCGCTCTGGACGCGCACCTATGGGGGGACCGGCTATGATGGAGCCAATTCCGTTCAGCAGACCGCCGACGGAGGCTATATCGTGGCGGGTGGGACTGGCTCTTTCGGTGCCGGCGACAGGGATTTCTATCTTGTGAGGTCGAATAGCCAAGGCGACACGCTCTGGACGCGCACTTATGGAGGGAGCGGTACGGATTGGGCCTTTTCCGTAGACAGCTCAGCCGACGGAGGCTATATCGTGGCGGGATTGACCTATTCTTTCGGTGCGGGCGGGGGGGATTTCTATCTCGTGAAGACCAATAGCCAAGGCGACACGCTCTGGACGCGCACTTATGGAGGGAGCTCCTATGATGTGGCCAATTCCGTTCAGCAGACCGCTGACGGAGGCTATATCGTGGCGGGAGGGACCTATTCTTTCGGTGCGGGCCTCTATGATTTCTATCTTGTGAAAACGAATAGCCAAGGCGACATGCTCTGGACGCGCACTTATGGAGGGAGCTACGATGATTACGCCTTTTCCGTTCAGCAGACAGCCGACGGAGGCTATATCGTGGCGGGATACACCTGGTCTTTCGGTGCGGGCTCCAGTGATTTCTATCTTGTGAAGACTAATAGTAAAGGCGACCCGCTCTGGACGCGCACTTATGGGGGTCGCCTCGATGATGTCGTCAATTCGGTTCAGCAAACCGCCGACGGAGGCTATATCGTGGCG
>JAZDIW010000404.1:0-14252 GCA_043804575.1 bacterium | reverse complement strand
AGAGACCAAGGATCCGGCTCAAATGGAAAGACTGAGAGAAGCATATCGCGCCGTGGGCATTCGAAATATCCGCTGGTATCTGCTTCGCCAGAGGCTCGCAACATCCCAAGACTTGAAGGCAAACGAGGAAGACATCGAACGCGAATTCGAGGTATATGCAAAAATTTCTGGCAAATCCCGCCGTGAAATTGAAGGTATCTACGCGGCGAAAGAGAAGCGACACGATTTGGAAGAGGCCATCACGGACAGGAAGATTTTCGGCTTTCTCGAGCGCCAGGCCAACATCATCCCTGTTCCCGTTGATTTGGCAACCTTCGAAGGACGCGGCCCTCGTCACATCGTCGCGCCGTAGCTTTTCCAACAGGACGTGCCATGCAAGGGTCCAACCGGATTCTAACACATAAGCAAAGCACATTTGGCGCCCAAAAAAAGAATCAATTTTCGATCCTATTTGGAAGATTGCCTGTGAACGCGGAGCATAGGGCCTTTATTAATAACTCTGTAGATATGGGATGGCAGGACTAAGTAGAATGGGTGTACAGATTCCACTGGATATTCAACCAGGTGTAAGTGCAGGAAAGAACGAAACCAATAGACTCTATCCAGGAGATAGAGCGGCGCATGATTGGTACCGTTTTATACTGTCATTCCCGCCGCATCTCGTACGAACCTATCTCGAGCAATTCGGAGCTGACACTCGGCATACCGTTCTGGATCCCTTCTGCGGTACGGGAACCACCCTTGTCGAATGTTGCAAGCTAGGCATATCTACCATTGGTATTGAAGCTGTCCCGATGCCTTACTTCGCAACCTCTGTAAAAGTCGACTGGGTTCCGCAGCCGGCGCGACTCTTGGCACATGCTTCTGAGATTGCGGAATCGGCATTGGTTGCACTCGAACGAGATGGAGTCCCAGACATTCCATACAAGAACGTTTCTGCCAACGGGCATCACCTTCGTGCCCTGCCAGAACTGCAGATTCGTTTACTGCTGAAAGACTCCATAAGCCCTCTGCCACTACACAAGGCGCTCGTTCTGCGCGATTCTATAGAAGATTTCAGAAACGACCACTACTACAGGCACGAGCGATTGGCTTTGGCAAAGGCCATCGTCGCTTCGATAAGCAACCTGCGCTTTGGACCCGAAGTTGGTGTCGGGCAGATTAAGGCGGATACCCCTGTTGTCGCCACGTGGTTGGCAGAGATACGCGCAATGGCAAAGGATTTGGAGCAGCTACAACGACTGCCTATTCCCAGGGCTATTGTCCACAGTGCAGATTCCCGAGACCTCCTTTGCCTTCTTCCACCTAATTCTATCGATTTCGTGATTACCTCCCCTCCATATCCGAACGAGAAGGATTACACACGAACGACCCGACTTGAGTCCGTGCTTCTCGGCCTTATTCAAGACAGAAAGAGTCTTCAACAGCTAAAGCGCAAGCTTGTTAGATCAAACACAAGGAACGTCTATAAAGGAGACGACGACGACAGGTGGGTTGAACACTTCCCAAAGATACAGCACATCGCGAAAGCTATCGAGAAAAGACGACTTGAATTGGGCAAGACAAGCGGCTTTGAGAGACTTTACCCCAAAGTTACCAAGCTTTACTTCGGAGGAATGGCTCGTCATCTATCTGACTTGCGTGGCGTCCTCCGGCCGGAAGCCCAGCTGGCATACGTTGTGGGCGACCAAGCCTCATATCTGCAGGTGATGATCCACACGGGACAGATCCTTGCAGAAATAGCTGAATCGCTTGGCTATGAGATCGTATCAATAGACCTTTTCCGGAGCCGTGTCGCCACCGTTACGAGACACCAGTTACGGGAGGAGGTTGTTGTTCTCCGTTGGCCGGGAAAACGTGAGTCCTGAGGCAAACCGAAATGACCACCAAGGATGACAATCGCTACGCTCAGATCATCGAGCACATCTTCTTCGCCCACCACACCGAAGGTGCGGAGGTCGTCGAGTTTGACCGCGACGATGTACGTCAAGCCTGCGAAGAGCTTGGCATAGAGCTTGTGAAGAACATTGGCGATCTTGTCTATAGCTTCCGCTACAGAGCCACACTTCCGGACTCGATCAGAGCAAAAGCTCCCGAGGGCTCAGCTTGGACCATTCAGCCTGCTGGCAAGGCCAAGTATCGCTTCGCGTTAAGGACACTTACAACCATTCTGCCAACAAAAGGCTTGGCCGAAACCAAAGTCCCAGACGCTACCCCAGGCCTTGTCGCGATGTATGCTCTGAATGACGAACAAGGGCTGCTGGCAAGGGTTCGCTATAATCGCCTCATTGATCTCTTTAGCGGAGTGGTTTGCTACTCCCTGCAAAACCACCTCCGGACGACTGTCCCGAACATAGGACAGGTCGAAACGGATGAGCTTTACGTCGGATTGGACCGCAAGGGTGCGCAGTACATTTTCCCTGTCCAAGCCAAAGGCGGTACAGATAAGCTGAGCACAGTGCAGATAGAACAGGACATCGCTCTGTGCGGGACGAAGTTTCCTCTCTTGATCTGCCGTCCTATCGCCGCGCAATTCGTCGAAGACGATTTAATAGCTCTCTTCGAATTTGAGGACAGTGCAGACGGCATCGTCATCGTTCGGGAAAAGCACTACCGCCTCGTGCCCTCCGATCAGCTTACCGAGGCAGAACTCAAGACGTACCAGCAGCGAACAGATGATTGAGTGGTGACTTGCTTTTCTCTTCACCAGTCAGGTTTTGCAGTCCTATTCTTGCCGCAAAAATGAGATTCAACATAGACACGAAAGGAGAGAGGCATCCTATGACACTCGTTCCCATGGTCATTGAGCAAACGGGGCGCGGGGAGCGGGCCTTTGACATTTTCTCAAGACTACTCAAAGAGAGAATCATTTTCATTGGCACAGGCATTGATGACTACGTCGCCAGTCTCGTGATCGCTCAGATGATTTTTCTTGCCGCCGAAGATCCGGACAAAGACATCAGCATCTACATCAACAGTCCCGGTGGCCTTGTGACCTCGGGACTGGCGATCTACGACACCATGCAATATGTCAAACCCGATGTCGTCACCATTTGCATGGGCCAGGCGGCGTCCATGGCGGCGGTGCTCCTGGCGGCGGGCAAGCCCGGCAAACGCAGCGCGCTGCCCAACACTCGAATCATGCTGCACCAACCTCTCGGAGGCGTGCAAGGCCAAGCCGTGGATATCGAGATTCACGCCCGAGAAATCCTCAATGTCCGTTCGCGGCTCAATCAAATCATTTCCCGACACACGGGCCGCTCGGTGGAACAAGTGGAGAAAGACACGGATCGCAACTACTTCATGTCCGCCGAAGAGGCCAAAAACTACGGCATCATTGACGAAATCATCACACCGAAGTTCAACACCGACGGCAAGAAACCGAGCTAATCAATCCAGCGGCAGGTATTCCTGATGTCTCCAGACGCTTCCAGTTGCTCCTTCTGTGGACGGACAGAAGGTCAATCACAAATTCTGCTCAAGTTCCACAGCGGCGTCGCGGTTTGCGATGCCTGCGCCGAGCAGGTCTATCAGGTGGCGAGGCTCAGTCGCGCCGGCCGCCGCCACTTGACGATAGACTCGTTCCCCATTCCCGAAGAGGTCAAAAAGCAGCTCGATGACCATGTCATCGGTCAGGAGGAAGCGAAGCGCCGCGTCGCCGTCGCCGTGTATAATCATTATAAGCGTATCAACGCTCGCACGCATCTGTCGGCGGTGGAATTGGAGAAGTCGAATATTCTCTTCGTCGGGCCCACCGGTACGGGAAAGACCCTGATGGCGCAGACTCTGGCGCGCTTTCTTCAAGTCCCCTTCGCCATCGCGGACGCGACGACTCTGACCGAAGCGGGTTATGTCGGCGAAGATGTCGAAAATGTTCTTGTGCGCCTTTTGCAGGCGGCCGATTATGACATTGAGCGGGCCGAAATCGGTATCGTCTATATCGACGAAATCGACAAGATCGCCCGCAAAGAAATGAATATCTCCATCACGCGCGATGTGTCGGGCGAAGGCGTGCAGCAGGCTCTTTTGAAAATCCTCGAAGGAACCGTGGCTTCCCTTCCTCCTCAAGGCGGGCGCAAGCATCCGGAGCAGAAGCTCATTCCGATGAATACGCGCAATATCCTCTTCATCTGCGGCGGCGCCTTCGAGGGACTCGACAAAATCGTGAAATCGCGTGTGGCTCGCCGTCCCATGGGCTTCGGCGCCGAGACACAGGCGGGCGGAGAGCTTTCTTCCTACGAACTGCTTTCACGAACCAGCTATGAAGATCTTCTGAAATTCGGCCTCATCCCCGAATTGATCGGGAGACTTCCCGTGGTTTCCGCTTTCTCCGATTTGGATGAAGCGGCTCTCGTGCGCATTCTCACCGAACCCAAGAATTCGCTCGTCAAGCAATACAACTATCTCTTCGAGATGGAAGGAGTCAGTTTGACCTTCGCCGAGGGTGCGCTGGAGACGGTTGCGCAGCTCGCGATCGAGCGCAAAACCGGCGCGCGTGCTCTGCGCTCCATTCTGGAAGAGGTGATGACCGATATTCTCTATGAGATTCCCAGTCGAAAAGATGTGGCCGAGGTTCTACTTACCCCCGAGGCCGTTCGGAAAACCTGTCCACCCCGATACCTTCTCGCCGAGCAGAAGATCCGTGCATAAGATTCTTCTTCGCCTTTTTGCTTAGGTGACGGCACTTATTGCTGCCACCTTTTTCACAGCTTTCTCGCCCAAAAAGATGCGTCCCCGTCTGTCTCAGAATCCGCTTGCCATCGTCGGCTTCTTCGTTGCGCTGTGCCCTGCCATGGCGCAAACCGGTCTTTGGAGACCGCAAGCCGTCTGCGAAGACAGTCTGGCGCTGCGCACGGAGCGAGGCGTGGAACTGACACGGCAGAGCGAACATCTCTGCTGGACGGAAAGCGTGCTCGATTCGACGGACCTGCAACTTCAAGGCTCGTGGAAAAGCGAGTGGATAAAGCCCAGCGGTCAGGTCGAGAGAAGGCGCCAAGATGGTCGCTGGCACTTGTCTGCGCTTCATCCATACAAGTCGTGGCTTGCATTCTGGCTGGCCACGCAAGGAGAGCTCTTTGACGAACGCGCGACGCCTCCTGCGAAAGTCCCGTCTCCTTCCTTGGAGTCCCTTCCGCGAACTTGGCAAATGCAGACGCCGTTCCTACCTTCGTCTCCGGTTTCGCCGACAACCATTCGTATTCTGCGCGGAGGAGGCGGTTTGCAGTTGGCGCCCTTGACACACACCGAGGTCGTGGCGGGGACGGGTCTGCTTGAGGATCGCCGGTTCGGCCACATCACATCCGGCCCTCTATGGGAAGCCACCGCGAAGGTCACGGGCTGGGACATCAGTGGCTATGTTCAGGATTTGGAGCTGAGAGCCGAGAGCGAGAATCCGGGCAGTCAACACAACCGTGACCTCCATGGTCGTTACGAAGCGCATCGAGATTTTGCGCCGGGCACGAGCAATCATGCTCTGATTTCAGCGACGGAGCTTCATCGCGGCTACCTTTTGGATGCGGCAGGCCGCCTGGCGACACGAAGGGAGAACAGCGCGCTCTTCAACGACCGACTGACTTACGCGATTCGTCCCGATTTGGGTTTCAACCTGAGTGGCGAGCTTCGCAACACAAAAACGGAAATCGCCCAAGCCGAGCGCAAAAGCTCTCTGAAGGAAGTTCGCGCCGCGTTTGATGCCGCTCTGCTGCGGCGAGCCGGTCGCTTCTCGGGCACGATGGGAATCGGGATGCAAAGCGTGACGCAAACGATTGACGGCGATATCCTGCAAGGGCGACAGACCAATCTGCGAATGGACGCCGGATTTCAGCCAAGCCTTCAGGATTCCTTTTACGGCGGTTTCGAAGTCAGCAAGTATCAGCTCGACACGCGCGACCCCCGCAACTTCGATGATCGCGACGAACTGCGCTTTGCCTTCTTGCTGGGTGGCGTGGGCCGTCTGAATCCCCAGTTTGGCTGGGAAATCTGGACGCGTGCCACTTTGGATCATCTGGTCTATCTTTTCAAAGAGCGTTCCGCCAACAATCGATGGACGCGCCTTCTTCTCTTGAGTTCCAGACTCCACCATCGTCCGTCGCGAACAATCCGACAAACCTTCGCCTTCGAAGTCAGCGCCAACTACCAAGCCTTCGATTATGAATTCGACCCCAGACAAGTGCGGAGCACCGTCTTTCGCAAACTTCAATTGGGAGACAGTCTGGCTGTCGAGTGGACCCGGTGGCTCGCGATGGTCCTGCGCGTCACCTACCAACGCGAAGAACTCGGGCGACTCTTTTGGCATGAGTTTCAGGAAGAACGCTCCGATGAGGTCACGGCGGTCTATTCCAGCATCGAGTTTCCCTGCCGAATCAGACGACAAACGCTCTTAATCTTCGGCGGCCGATTCGACCATCGTCGCGGCATCCGATTTCCGACAGCGGACTTCGAACAAAAGGAAGTATTTCAGGATTTGCAAACCTACGGGCCGACATGGGGATTGCGTCACAACATCCGGACAACCGTTACTATCAATGGAGCAGGACAATTTCTGCGGCAACTGGAGCTTGGCCGTGAAGACCGATGGCTTGTCATGGGGGAGATAGGAGTCTCTTTTCGATGGTAGTGCGAGAATGGGGTGAGACTTTTTACGCCCCTTCATCGGCGCGCGAAAATGACCGGATCGTGCTGGCGGGTGATGAGGCGCATCATTTGGTACGCGTTCTGCGAAAACGCGTCGGCGACCGCGTGGGCGTAATGGACGGAGAAGGGAATTACTACATTTGCGAAGTGGAGACCCTCGACGGTCCCATCACCTTGCGCATCGTGCGTCATTTGCCGAATCGCGGCGAATCGCAGCGGCCTGTCGTGCTTCTTCAAGCGATTCTCAAAGAGCCGGCGATGGATGATGTCGTGGACAAAGCGACGCAAATGGGCGTCTCATCCATTCTGTGGATTCCTTCGACGCATGTCGTGGGACACCTGACGCAGACGAAGCTGGAGCGCCATCAGCGCATTGCTCGCGCCGCCGCAAAACAATGCGGCCGCTCGCGCCTTCCAGAAATTGAGCAAGCGGACAGCTTCGAAGAAGCCATCGAGAGATTTCACCACTGGCGCGTCGCCTATGTCGCGCATCCTCTTGATTCTCCCAGCCATTTCGTTCCCACCCGCTTTACCCGCGAGAAGGAGATGATTGACGGAGGCGCTCTCTTGGTCGGTCCCGAAGGAGGATTTACCGCCGAAGAGACCGCCTTCGCACAGCAGCATCACTTCGCTTCCCTTTCTTTAGGCAATCGCCGTCTTCGCTCCGGCACCGCCGCCACCGTCGGCCTCGCGATTCTCCTTCGCGAACTCGGCGAATTCTAACTCCTGGTGAGGGCTCTATGTTCTCCCCCCGCTGGCGGGGGGACAAAAGGGGCGTCGCTCATCTTCGCCGAGGCGGGTCGCTTTACCATTATTTTCGCCGTGGCAGATCTCCAGACCCGCCCGCAACCTCGCCAAAAAATCCTCACCAAAAGACAAATTTTTGTTGACATCAGCCGCAGTGTGTTGTATATTGAATCTGCGGTCGAAATCGGCAGCGCCAAGTGGGTTCAGAACGCAAACGACCCACCGCGCACCGTTTTCCCCCTGTTCACGGGGGGATAAAAGGAGGGTCGCCGTGGCGGGTGTCCTCACCCGCCCGGAATCCGAGAACTGTAGGGGCGGTTCTGTGACCCGCCCGGAACCATGGTATCAAACAGGAGGCATCCCATGCGAAAATTCCTCACTCTTCTTGCCATGCTCATCCTTGTTCAGGCAGCTTTCTCCGAGACCAGAACCGTCATGGTGGATGGCTATTGCTACCTCGAAGGCCGAAGCGTACACTCCGAGACGAAGGTCAAGTTCATCAAAGTCAGTCCATCAGCGATTACGGACTCCACCTACACGGACTCTTCCGGCTATTTCTTTATCAGCGGCCTCTATGCGGGCATCTATGATGTCGAATACACGCACATAGACTTTGAGACGGTCATTGTGGAGGATGTGGTTATTTTGGGGGACATGACGCTGCCGCCCCAGACCTTACTGTGCGCCCGGTTTCTTTCAGATTCCTTGAGTGGCACTTTGGGACCCGGCTGCTACCGAATTGTAGGGGACATTACCATCAACCCCAACGACAGCCTGCATATCCTTCCGGGAACAAGTTTCATGTTTATTGGTCCCTATGCCTTCCGAATCTACGGAACGCTTTTGGCCGAAGGGACCGAGAGCGATTCGATCAAGTTCACGACAGACCAATCTGGCGAGAACCGCTGGCGGGGATTGCGCTTCGAGGGTGCCGCGAGTTCCGGCAGCCGCCTCGCTTATTGCCCCGTGGAAAGAAGCTACGACGCCAGCGGGGACGGTGGCGGGGTGTATTGCTCTTCTTCCTCGCCGACCTTCACGAATTGCACCGTAATTGGAAATTCCGTAAGTGCAAGTGGCTACCGGAGTACGTACGCGTATGGTGGCGGGATCTATTGCTCTTCTTCCTCGCCGGCCTTCACGAATTGCACCGTAAGTGGAAATTCCGTAAGTGCAAGTGGCTATTATAATTCGGATGCGTATGGTGGGGGGGTGTATTGCTCTTCTTCTTCGCCAGCCTTCACCAATTGCACCATAAGTGGAAATTCCGTAAGTGCAAATAGCTCCAGCCGTAATGGATATGTGTATGGCGGCGGGGTGTGGTGCTACGATCATTCTTCGCCAACGCTCACGAATTGCACCATAAGTGGCAACTCGGCAAGGTATGGCGGCGGGGTGTATTGCTCCTCTTCGTCGCCGACCTTCGAGAATTGCATACTTAGCGGTAACTCGGCAGCTGAGGGCGGCGGGGCGCTTTGCTGGAGTTCTTCGCCGATTTTCAATAGCACAATTATCGCCTTTTCCACCGGCTCGGGAATCCGCTTTGAGAACAGCGCAAGCAGTCAGATTTCCTATTGCGATTTCTTCGGCAACAGCGGTGGCAACATAGGTCACCCGTCTCAGGGCCCTCCCATGATTGGTGTGCCTTTAGTGATAAACGCCAACGCCGATTCTGCTGACATTTACATGAACATCTCCCTCGATCCGATGTTCGCAGATACGGCGGCGGGCGATTATCACTTGACAGACTTCAGCCATTGCATTGGAGCTGGGGATCCAGCCGACACGGTGAGCACGGATTTTGAAGGCGACCCGCGACCAAATCCGTCATGGTCGTATCCCGACATTGGCGCGGACGAGCATTGGTCAGGCAGTCCGGTTTTGCATTTGGTGGTTTCGATTCTGAGTGGCAACGCAAGATTGCATTGGACACCTTTTGGCGCCGGGCCGTATTCCATCTACGGCGCGACGGAACCTTACGCGACGGGAACTCTGCTCGCTACGGTGAGCGATACGACGACATGGACAGATGAGGAGACGGCAAGCCGACCTTCGCGGTATTTTTACTATGTGACATCAGAGTGGCCGAGCAGGTGAGACACCTGCCACGGCGCTCCTAATCGCCGCGCGTGGGTGCCCTCACCCCGCGCGAAACGAAACCCAGCCAATCGCTGGGTTTTCTATTCATCTAACACGACAATCTCCACACGGCGGTTAATCGCGCGGTTTTCGTCTGAAGTATTCGGCACCGCCGGGTGAAATTCTCCATAGCCCGTCGCAGCAACTCGCTCGCCGCGAATCTCGCCCATCCGCTGAAGCAGGTGAGCGACATTGGCTGCGCGCGCGCTCGAAAGCTGCCAATTCGAGGCGAACCTCGCGTTGTGGATCGGCAGGTCGTCCGTGTGTCCATCCACGCGCAAGCGATTGGGAAAACGGGCCAATACTCTCGCGAGCGACAGCAGCAGCGTTCGTGCTTCCGCTTTGATGTCGGCGTCACCCAAATCGAAGAGAATGCGCTCCTGAAATCGCAACGCGATCCCGTCAAAGCGAGGCACAAGCGTCACGGCCGTCGCAAGTTCCGGCTGCTCCATCACCGCATGATTCACGGCATCTGTCAGCGTATCGCTCAACATCTGCCGTGTCAGCCGAATAGGCTGAACCACCGATGCCGTCTGCACCACACCCGGTCGCCCCTGCCCAAAAACATCTTTCAGCGCCACGGTCACCGCCTTGTATCGTGACTCGCTGATCTGGCTGATGGCGTAGAGAATAACGAAGAATCCCAAGAGGAGCGTAATCAAATCGGCATAAGTCAGAAGCCAGCGGTGAAGATTGTCCGATTCGTGTTCCGGCCTTTCGTTCTTACCACCCATATCCGGAATTCCTGCGCTGCGATGGAGGCAGGATTCTTTCCAACCGGTTGCGAACCACCATCGGATTCTCTCCTGCCTGAATGCTGTACATGCCTTGAATGATGATATCCAAAAGGATGGCCTCCTCTTCGGCTCGGAATTTCAGTTTATCCGATAGAGGCAGCCACACGAGATTCGCCATAAAAATTCCCCACAGCGTGGCGATGAACGCGGTCGCGATGTGTCGAATCAGCTCACTGGGCGCCTCGCCCGCTCCCGCCATCGTCACGATGAGACCCATCACCGTTCCGATAATCCCCATCGTCGGACTGTAGCCTCCCATCTTGTGAAAGATCGAGGCGTGCAACGCATGCCGTCCCTGAATGTAGCTTTTCTCCTCCTCCAAAAGGGATTTCAGCACTTCCGGTGAAACACCATCCAGAAGATGTTGCACGGCGCTGTGGAGGAAAGTCTCTTCTCTCAGATCGGGCAATTCCCGCTCGAGAGCCAGAAGTCCGTCGCGACGGGCTGTCGTCGAATAGTTCGTCAGACGCTCGATCATCTCCTGATAATGGAAATCCTGATGCCGAAGGGCAATCAGGACGAGTTTCGGCAAAAGCCTGATTTTCTCGAAGGAGAAGCTGATGGCGGCGGCGGCAAAGGTGCCCCCGAAAACGATGATCAGTGCCGGAATAATCACGAGCGCCTGCACCTGCCCCCCCTCCAGGAGAAAGGCGCCAAAAATGCAGAGCACCCCCAGCAGAAGCCCAAGTACAGTCGAAAAATCCATATGCTCTTAGAATCCGCGGAGTTATCCATCTTTGTATCGGCATTTTTCGCCCAGACTTTAATTGAAATGGAGAGTTGCTATGACAAAGTCATCGAAGGTCTTTCATAGGGTGTAGGGGAGAATGCAGGTGGGTTTGACGCAGGGATTTTCGAGAGAAAAGAGATCACTTCTTCGAAGGATCATTCGGTGATTCCGAAAGAGCGTGCATCGTCTGCAGTATCCGCTCGGCCACGGTGCGCAGAACCATCGGACGATGATAAAATCCATCCGCGAGTTTCTGTTTCACCTCACGAAGCGAAGTCGGCGATGACGCATCCTCGATGGTCGCTTGTGCTGCAAGGTCAGCAGGAATTTTTTTGGAGCTTTTCTGCTTCATTCGATGATTCGATGCCTTTGTCTGAAGAAGCACTCAACTCATATATCGGCATGAGGTGGGGCGGTTTTGATTGGTTGGAGGCCAGCAACGACGCTTGCGGTTATGCAGGGGCCAAGAGGGAAATGAGCGCCAGAATGCATTCGTCATCCAAATCCTCTCTCATTCTCTCCCGCATCAGTTTCAAAGCATCGAATCCGGTCACGGCCCTCTTGTAGGGGCGATGCGAAGTCAGGGCATCAAAAATATCCGCGACGGTGCAAATGCGCACCGGCAGGTCGATTTCATTCTTCGTAAGACGATCCGGATAGCCGCTCCCGGTCATTTTCTCGTGATGATGCCGAATCACATCGAGGGCGCTGGCCGCAATACTCTGATGACGCTGCATTTGAAGCATGCCGTAATGCGGATGTTGTCTCATCTCGATGGTCTCGTCGGGAGTCAACGGGCCGGATTTCTGCAGAATCCGCAAAGGGAGCCGATTCTTGCCGATGTCATGAAAAAGAAATCCATGACTCAGTTGCTCCAGCTCGAACCCCGGCTTGAAGCCCATCGCCAGGGCCGTTCCGATCGAAATCGTGGCGACATTGACCGAATGATGAAAGAGGCTGTAGTCCAGAACGAACAGGGAGACGACGGAACGCAAGAGGCGAAGGTCCGACGACAAATACTGAACGGTGTGCACGACCATTTTCTGATTGGTACTCAAGAGAATGGGGCAGTCCGAGCGTTCAAAGAGATGTTGCATCAAAGAGCTGGTCGCTTGATAAATCATCTGCGATTTCTCTTGCGGCGGCGTCGCTTCGCTGGCCAGCACGGCTCCCACGGTGCGCTCCACATATCCATAGTAGGTATGGAGGTCTTCCTCGGTAACATAGAGGGTCTTGAATCCCTGCTCAAGCAGATATTCGCGCCGCTCCTGAGTCAAATCATATTCGCGCGACTTATAGAGAACATATCGGCGCCCCGCCGCCGTCTTGACTTCGAGGTAAATCTCAAAATTCGCACCCATGTCCGCCTGCAAAACCGCCAGCGGCGCCGGGTGGAAACGCATCTCCGTTCCCACAGAGGCGAGTCGTCTTAAATCCACAGCTTGCATGCCCATAATGAGGGCAAAGGATGTGCCTGCTGGATTCTCCAAAAGAAAAGACCCTCAGGAAAGCCTGAGGGTCTCATCGGTGAGGGCGCCGGGGCTCGAACCCGGGACACCCGCCTTAAAAGGGCGGTGCTCTACCTACTGAGCTACGCCCCCTCTCGCCGTGCAATCTGCAAAATTCCCTTGCGAAATGCAAGGACATTCGAGCGGCTCTGTCGCCACTCATCGTCCATCCGTCAACTTCACGACCTCAAGTTGCGCACAATCGTCATCTCTTGCTCCGGGCCGATAGAAAGAATCTCCACGGGAACACAGGTCAATTCTTCGATGAAACGCAGATACTTTTGCGCGTTCAAGGGCAAGGCATCCCAAGTGCGAGCCGTTTCGACGGGTTCGGTCCATCCGGGCAATTCTTCATAGACGGGCCGGCACGCCTCCAAAATGTGCGGCACCGCCGGAAAGTTGCGATACGTCCGGCGGCCGTCTTCGTAAGCGACACAAACCCTCAGCGGGTCAATGCCCGTCAGCACATCGAGCTTCGTAACGGCCCACGCATCCACGCCGTTGACGCGCGCGCTATATCTGGCAATCACTCCGTCGAACCATCCGCAGCGCCGCGGTCTTCCTGTGGTCGCTCCGTATTCGCCGCCCGTTTCGCGCAATCGCTTGCCGAAGTCGCCGGACAATTCCGTCGGAAACGGCCCGTGTCCCACGCGCGTCGTGTAGGCTTTCATGACGCCAAGCACGCGAGTGACGCACCGCGGCCCAATCCCCAAGCCGGTCAGCGCGCCGCCCACCGTGGGATTCGACGAAGTCACGAACGGATAAGTTCCTGCGTCCACATCCAAGAGTGTCCCTTGCGCACCTTCCAGCAAGATTCTCTTTCCAGCCTGAATCGAGTCATTTAGAAAAACCGAGACATCCTTCACGAAAGGATCGATTCGCTGATCAAATTCCAGATAGTCCTGAATGATTTTCTCTTCATCGAGCTCCTCGGCTTGATAGATGCGCGAGAGGAGCAAATTCTTCTCTTCGATATTGCGCCGCAGTTTCTCGCGAAGCACCTTGTGATCCAGCAAATCCACGATCCGGATGCCGGTCCGCGCGACTTTGTCCACATAGGCGGGCCCGATGCCTCGGCCGGTCGTTCCGATCTTCTCGCGCGGGCTCTTCTCCTCGGCCATGCGATCCAGCAGTTTGTGATAGGGCATGACAAGGTGCGCTTGATGGCTGATGAAAAGTCGCCCGGATAGGTCAATCTTCGCCTGTCGCAGCTCGTCAATTTCCTCCAGTAAGTCTATCGGATCAATCACGACTCCCGCGCCGATGATACAGGTGACATGAGGCCAGAGCGCGCCGACCGGCAGGAGATGGAGCACGAACTGGCGCCCGCCGGTGACCACCGTATGCCCGGCGTTAGCGCCTCCCTGATACCGCGCCACGATATCCGCTTCCCGGCTCAGGAAGTGAACGATCTTCCCCTTGCCTTCATCTCCCCACTGTGCGCCGACAAGAATGGTTACGGACATAAGTTGGATTCCTGTTCCAAGAGAAAAACCCCGAGCTGCTCGGGGTTTCGTGCATTTCCCTGCTGGCTCGCGGACAAGAGCGTCAGCGCCGTTTTCTCCCTTTCAGCGCTCGTTTCTCCGCCCACTCCACAACGATCGGCGCGGACACGAAGACGGTGGCATAGGCCGAGGCAATAACGCCGATGAGCATGACGAAACTGAAGCCGCGCAAAACCGGCCCGCCGAAAATGAACAA
>JAZDIW010000403.1:0-7553 GCA_043804575.1 bacterium | reverse complement strand
GGAGCATTCCGCTGCCATAAGCTCGTTCATCGTCTTGCCGTCCAAATAGTCGAGGCTCGAGAGATGACCGAAAGCCGGTGCAAGTGCGACTTCCTTTTCAAACTTATGCACTTCCAGAAAGATGACGAACTTATCTTGAGGGCCTTCGATATAGAGTTGAACTTGCGAATGTTGGTCGGTTGCGCCGAGAGCTTTGACGGGTGTGGGACCGGAGAAGATTTCCTTGCCATCTTTCGTGTATCGTTTGCCTAAAGATTCGGCCCAGAGTTGCCGCCACCAATCGGCCAAGGAATAGAGCCGGTCCGAATAGCTGAACATGACATGAATCGGCCGGGCGCGCTGCGTGTCATAGAAATAGAGGAGTGCGGCAAAGAGCGCGGCAGGATTCTCATGCGGCTCGGCTCGCAAGCAGAGGTCTCGCATCGCCTCCGCGCCGCTTAGTAGGCTTTCCACATCCAATCCGAGACAGAAAGCGGGAAAGAGGCCAACCGCCGAGAGAATCGAAAAGCGCCCTCCCACATTCGGCGGGATATCCAAAGCGGCCAATTTTTCCTCGCGTGCGAGCTGGCGCAAATCTCCTTTTTCCGGATCCGTCGTTGCGACGATGTGTTCCCGCCACTGGTTCCCGACGCTCTTCTTCAGGGCATCGAAAATGACAAGAGAAGCCGCCGCCGTTTCCGCCGTGGCTCCTGACTTCGAAATAACATTGAAAAGCGTGTGTTGAGGGTCAAGAATATCAAAGAGCGCGCTGATTGTATCCGGGTCTATGTTGTCGAGGACGAAAAAGCGTGGGCCGGGTCGCTCTTGAGCTTCGACGAGGTTGTGAAAGGGATGGCAGAGCGCCCGAAAGAGGGCATAAGGCCCTAAGGCGGAACCACCGATTCCGGCCAACACGAAGTTCTCAAATTCCCTGCATCGCTGAGCCAATGTCCGACAGGTTTCCAACGTCTCTCGGTCATTCGGCAAGTCAAGGAAAGGCAATTCTCCTTGGTGATGCTGGCGTTTCAGGCTGTGAAGTGCCTGGGAGACTCGTGGCACGAGGCTGTCGAGCTCGGCGGGGGATAGTCCCGCTCGGCCCACAGCCGGCGCGAGAGAATTCGAAATGTCGAACTCGATGTGCACAGATACGGCCAAGTTGTTTTACGCAATAATATACGAAAGATTGTGCTTGGAGGCAAGGCGGAGAAGTGGCGCACTGCTTGCAGGCTTGGAAAGAATCGGTTCCGGGCGGAAAGGCGACGGCCCTTTGCGGAACGACGCCATTTTCGAGGCGAACAAGTGACTTGACAATATGGAAAAAGTTTCCTATACTTCACCTGGAAGACGGGAGTGAATTTTTGACCGTTCGCTAAGGCGTTTTTTTCTTCAAAGGCTGCTCATCCGCGTTTCGCTTGGCTCGAACTCCAAGCGAAGCAGGACCTTTGACGGAAGAAGAGAACTGCGTCATAGCGATTTTTTATTTCTGTCTGAGAAGTGTCCAAGATGACGAATTTCTGGCGAAACGGAATAGCCGCGGTTGCCGTCGGCCTCTGCGCAGCCGCCTTGGGTTGGGCAGGGAGTCAACTGGCCTCGGCACCTTCGCGACGGCTCCCGCAAGCCTTAGCCGTGACCCGCACCCAAGGGCAGCTAATCTCGCATTCGGAGCGGGAAATCGTCATCGAATTTGAATCGCCATTCTACGAAGCCCTAAAAGATCCTGAAACCGGCGAAGTCATCCAATTCATTGTCAAGGGCGCACAGCTATTGCATGAACCGGGATTGCCGGGTCTGCCGATTTTCGCTCAGCCCGTGGATTGCCCTCCGGGAGAAATTGGATTCCAAATTCTCCAATCTGAGGAAGAACGCCATCCCTTGCCATCCTTTCGCCCTGCACCGAAGGACCGGCCAGTCCTGCGCGAGGGCGAGAACTCCTGGGGAGGGATTCCACAGGGGGAGAGCTGGGATTTGGCAGAGGTCAAGGCTCCCCGAGGATTCTGGCCGCGCCGCGCCGTCGAGTTTGAGGAAGGCGGAGTCTTCCGAGGCCACCGGCTGATGGCCCTGCGATATTATCCGATTCGCGTGGATCCTCAGAATCGGGCTATCCTATGGACGCGACGCGTTCGCGTGCGCCTGCTTCTGCCGGATTGGGAGGGAACGCCCGAGTATCTGAATCGTCGCTATGACGCGCCCAACGAAAGGGCGCTGCTGGCCGATGTTCTGGGGCCTCTGGCTCCGGCCGCGTTGCCTACCCACCAAATCGAGGAGCCTTCCGCCCCCACCCAAGGAATCCACAGTGAGCCATCTCTTCGTTTCAAGATTGTCGTTGATGAAGAGGGGATCTACCGAATTTCCCAGCCGATGTTGGCGTCGGCCGGAGTGCCGGTCGAGCAAATAGATCCGCGCACCATCAAAATCAAGGTGCGCGCAAGAGAGATTCCCCTTTTTGTCCAGGGAGAAGTGGACGGTATCTTTGATACGCATGATTATATCGAGTTCTATGGAAAGGAAAATCGGCAGACCTATAGCAGCTTAGACGCGACGATGTACAAGGATCCTTGGTCGGATGAGAATGTCTATTGGCTCTCTTGGAATGGGCCCTACGGATTGCGATTGGGCGAAGAAAACGCCGAGTGGACACCGAATGTCGGTGAGCCGGTACTCTTCCTGCGAACCACGATTCACTATGAGGAAGACCGCTACTACAATCAGCTCTCCATGGGAGGGGAACCGTCGCCTTATCCGACCCGTTTGGCTGACTTGGGACCCTACGGTGTTATCCGGGATCATTGGTTCTATCGGCGCGGAGTTAGCGCCTTCGAGAGTCTGGATATCCCTATTCACATTTTCTATCCCGACACCCAATCCCTCGGAGCGATCCGTCAAGTCACCATTCGTGCGGCTCTGCAAGGATTGACCTTCTTTGTCCCGGGTGTTTGTACGGGTCATCACCGTGCCATTCTCTATCTGAATGGCTATACCGACAGGGGCCTCTCTATCGGAAAAGCCGCGACGGGTGACGACCAGGTGGCCTGGAAAGATCAAACGGCCGTGATTGTCCAAACCACTCCTGATCCGTACACTCCAGGAATCACGAATCGAAATCTGCACCATGGTGACAACACCTTGTCCCTCTCGGCTCCCGGAGATGGGTTGACCCTCGGGAACGATGAAATCACCCTGAATTGGGTCGAGGTTACCTATGGACGCCAGATGAGAGCCGCCGGTGGGTATTTCCGCTTCCACTTTGACACGACACGCGGGACTCCCTTTGAGTTTGACATCCGAGGTTTTCGCACGCCCGCAATTGAGATTTGGAAATTGGGCATGGCTCGACTCACGAATGCCGAAGTCCGTCGTGTCTCCCCTGAGAATGAGCCTTCATCTTGGGCCGTGAGGTTTCTGATGACGCCGGGCCAAGCCTATGAGATGATCGCATTCGATGATGCCTATCCCAAGACTCCCGTCGCGATTCTTCCGGAGTATTCCACGAGGGATTTGCGCGAACTGGCCGGTGCCGAATACATCATGCTGGTTCATGAATCGTTTCTTGTCGATCCCGCCGTGGACGAGCTGCGGCAGCGAAGGGAAGCGACCTTTCCCGGTGGCGTTGAAGTGGTCACACCGACGGAGATTTATGAGCAATTCAACCACGGCATTGTCAATCCCGAGGCGATTCGCAACTTTCTCATCTACGCCTATGCTCAGTGGCCCGTCCGTCCCACCCATCTGTGCATCATTGGGGACGGCAGCTATGATGTGAAAGACTATGGGCACTATGGAGGAAATCTCATCCCGAGTCTCTATGCGATCTCCAAGCAGTACGGTCGCGCAGCCGCCGACGGATTGTTCGGTTGTGTTTCGGGCCCGGCGTGGGATCTCATTCCGGACATCGCCGTGGGTCGCATCTCCTGCCGGACATCCGAGGAGCTCGAGACCTATGTAGAGAAGATTGCCGTTTATGAGGATAGTTCCGACTACACTTCCGCGTGGCACTCGAATTATATTATGGTGGCGGACAAGACCGACCCCACCTTCAAGTTTGGGCTGAGCTTCAGCGAGCCGGTGATTCGGACAATGCCCGAACATGCGAACATTACTCGCGTCTATTCGGACAGCATTCAGCCGGGTCAGCGAGTGACCGCCTTGCGTGAGGCCTTCCGTCAAGGTGGAGTGATTGTCAACTACAATGGCCACGGCGGCGGCGGTCTCTGGTCCGGAGAAGAGCTGATGACGGTGGCATCGGAAAGGCAGCTTCTGAACCGGAGGAAATATCCCTTCATTACGAGCTTCACCTGCTACAGCGCCGTTTTTGATGCCCGCTACCAAGCCGAAGTCCTGGGAGAAGCGTTCCTTTTCCAACGAAATGCCAACGGGGACCTTATCGGGGGCATCGGCGTCTATGCCTCGACCGGCATCGGCTGGGCCTACACGGGGGTGGCGATGCAGACTCGACTCTTTGATTTCATCCCCTTTCCCCCCGGCAAATCCTTGGGGGAAATCGTCCAAATCAGCAAGACGAGATTCTGGATGAGCGGCTCGGGGGAGAGGCTGGTGATGGATGAGACCTACTCGATGCAGGTGCTCATGAATCTTCTCGGAGATCCGGGGGTGCGCTTGGCGGTTCCCCAGACCCTGTTCGAGCTCACCCTGGACACAACCATGGTAGCGGCCGGCGACACGGTGCGCATAAGCGGCGCCTTGCCTTTTGAGTTGGGGGGAAGGGTTGCCTTGGCTTGGTATAATCCGTGTAGAGATTACCGGATTTGGTTCTGGAGGCCCACCCCTCCCAATAATTATTCCGTTGAAATTGACAACTACCCCTTGGCTGAGCCAAGTTTGCTGCCGGAAATTATTGCCTCACAGGTCTTTGAATCCCCTGCGCTGGTCGTGCCATCCGCGTTCGATACCTCGGTCTATCGGGGACGGTATATTGTGTATGTCTGCAATCCCGAGACGGAAGAGGATGCTGTCGGCTGTGTCTCATTCTATCCGTATGAGCAGTTGGGTTCCACCGTCTTTGAGGATGTCGAACCGTGGCCGGACAGTGTTGTGACCACAGGTTCGCCCTTCTACATCCAGACCAAAGTCCTGAATCGCAAGGGTGTGAATCGGGTTCATATGCGGGGTGTGTTCACCCCTCCTCAAGGCCCACCGGTTTTGGACACCCTGGCGATGGAGGAAGTCGAACCCAATCTATGGCGCACGCCGCTGACGCTTGGGCCCTACGCTGTCATCGAGGCCACCTATCACGCTTCGTTTACAGCCTTCGATGACTCGGGAGGAGTGGCTAGCTCCGCCACCTATACCATTCCTCTGGCCACAAGACCCGACATTTATTTTTCCACGGCCTATGGAGCGCCGAGGGTCGTGGGACAGACTTATCCACAATTGCGAGTGACGCTTGTGAAATCCACTCCTTTGTACTCCACACCGATTGACACATTGCTCCTGAGAGTCAAAGGAAATTTTCCCCTGACCCCACCGTATGCCGACAGCTTCGAAACCTACGGTGTGATCACGGGCGTTTCTAACCTCAGCAAGGCCTTCACCGTAGATATCCCCGTCCACCTGAAGTCGGGAATGTGGCGTCTTGTCGCCTACATTGACCCCGACAGCCAAATTGCCGAATTCAACGAGACCAACAATACTCGCGTCACTGTGATAAGCCCTGCTGCACATTTTCCTGTCTCTCGTGCGCATGGCACCTACTACGCCAATCCCTTTGTGTCTCCCGTGTACAACAAGTATTGGCTGTTCGGCACGCGGGACACTCTGGAATTTAAGGTTCTTCCGGGGTCGCTGATTCAGGATAGCAGCGTTCTCTATTATGCAACGCCTCGATGGCTCACACCCGCTGAATCGCTTCGGGCCGTACAATCGGGACTGTTGCCGTTCTCTTCCGCCTCCCGTCCCCGTGTCTATGCGGTGAATCTCCCGGACAGCACAGATCGCTTGGGGCCGAACGGAGTCGTCGAGCTCTCTTTATTTGAGACGACCTCGGATCCGCCCGACACGGCGGGCAAATACATCTTTCAAAGACGCTTGGGATCCGACTTCTGGGCCAAATTACAGACGGTTTCGTACGAGGTTTTGCTGGACAGTTTTCCAACGCCTCAAGGCTGGGTAGTCTACCAGAAAGGCGTGAAATACTGGGCGCGCACGAATCATTTGGGTACTTTCACGATGTTTCGCGCTGTGGACGCGCAGCCGCCACGAATAGATATTGCCGTCAACGGCGAGCGCTTCGTGCCGGGAGCCTTTGTGCCGGCCGATCCTCAAATGTTCTTCTATCTTTCGGACGGGAATGGAATTGACCGCAGGCCAGGCCGTTTCCGCGTGGTGTTGGATGGAGACACGATTCCCTACAGTGACATTGCCTGGACGGATACGATTGAGGCGTCGGGCGACCAGGTTGCCCTCATCCGGCCTCACCTGTCGCTGGGGGATCATGAGCTTGAGGTGTATGCCTGCGACAATCTCGGCAATGACACCACCTATGCGGCGGCCTTCCAAGTTGAAGGGGTCTTCGACATTGACTTCGCCTTGAACTATCCGAATCCTTTTGTGGAGCAGACCAAGATCGTCTATGTTCTGACGGGGTTGACCGATGACTATGTCAAGGTGAAAATCTATACCGTAGCCGGTAGACTTATTCGAACTCTCCGGGAGACGGAACGGGCCGTAATTAACTATCGCACGCTTGGCTGGGATGGTCGCGATGAGGCCGGAGAGCTTGTTGCGAATGGTGCCTATTTCGGCAAGATTACAGCCACTCAAGCGGGCAAGCGTGTGGAAAAAACCCTCAAAATGGCCAAGGTGCGGTAATGAGCAGGCTTTGGGCTTTGGTTCTCCTGATTTTCGGCACGGTATCTGCTGTCTTCCCTGCCCGCTATGTCGGAGAGTTTCTCGAAATCGGCGCGGGTGCGCGGGCGGTCGGGATGGGAGGAGCCTACACGGCCGTTGCCAATGATCCCTCCGCTTTCTATTGGAACCCATCGGGTCTGGGATATGTAGAGGGTCTCAAGCTCTCCGGGATGTACGCGGACCTTTGGCAGGGACTGGCGAACTATTCGGTGGCGGGAGTCGCGGCCGCTGTCCCCGGTGCGGTGGTGGGTGTCCATTGGATTCGCCTGGGTGTCGAGAATATCCCGCGCTATCCGGACTATGATAATCGGTATCTGTTCCCTTATGGAGATTCCCTCGGAGGAGTGCCGTTTCCCTATCGCGATCCCCGCGAATATATCGTGGCTCTGCAGGGGCAGCCCACGGGATATTTTTCCGATACGGAATCGGCCATCTTTCTCAGTTTTGCCAAGCTCAATGAATTCACGCTGGATTTGGGATGGTCCTATTTCACTCTGCCCGTTCAGCTTCCCATCGGTGCGAATCTGAAAATCATTCAGCGGTCCTTGGAGACGGCATCCGCGACGGGTGTCGGGGCCGATGTGGGGGCTCAAGTTCGACTGCGAACGGAAGATGTCATCAGTCAGCGTTTGCCGGGATGGGTCTGCGTGGGATTCAACCTTCAGGATATGACTCGCACGCAGGTCAATTGGGGCAAAGGCATGCGGGAT
>JAZDIW010000402.1:0-2247 GCA_043804575.1 bacterium | reverse complement strand
AGGAATATATTTTCACACGGCAATCTGAGTGCGAATCGCCGTTGCCTACTTGGATTTATGTAGCCTATTTCTATGGACCTTCTTCAACCTTCCCGCGCGCAGCTCTCGCGCTGGACATCTCTGAAAGAAAAGAAATATCGCCGCGAGCGCGGACAGTTCCTCATTGAGGGAGAGAGCAGCGTGCGCGAAGCTCTGACGGCTGGCGCGCCGCTGGAAGCGATCATCGTGCGACATGAACAGGCTCGCCAATTCGACTCCCTCCTACAGCGAGCAAAGCTGCCCGTTTTCATCGCGAAAGCCGACGACTTCGCGCGCCTCTCGGCCGTTGAAGCTTCCCAAGGAATCTTGGCGGTCGGAAATGTCTTTGAGCTGCCGCCGCGAAAATCGAATGTGGCGATTCTCGCCGAGCAAGTAGCCGACCCGGGAAATTGCGGAACACTTCTTCGCACAGCCTGCTTCTTTGGCGCGTCCGTCGTGGTTTTCGGCAAAGGCTCGGCGGAACCCTGGAATCCGAAAGTCGTGCGAGGTTCGATGGGAGCGCTTTTTCGCCAGCCCTTCAGAGAGGAAGAGAATTTGCTTGAATTTGCGCGAAACTGGAATGGCGACAGCGTAGCCGCCGTGGCTCATGGCGGAAAACCTTTCGCGACTCTCAAGAAACTCACGCTCCCTGTTCTGCTCGTTCTGGGTCACGAGACACGAGGACTTTCGACAGAGCTTGCAAACGCGTGCACACACCAGATTACACTGGTCGGAAGCGGACATGCCGAATCGCTGAATCTTGCGGCGGCGGCGGCGATTTTTCTCTATGAAATCACACGACAAACCGGCAGCACAATATCCTGATTGAAGTCATGAGAATTCCAGAAATCCAAATTGACATCGGCCTGCTTTGGGGTGAAGCAGAAATCACGGGCGAGCTTGCCGGTGATTTTGAGGTTCGGGCCACCGACACCTCTGGAAAATCCGTACAAGTGAAGAGCACTTCGCAAGGCTTTCATGTCCGGGCAATTTCCCATCGAAAGGAATTGGCTTTCGGAATTCGCTTGGAAGAGAGCCTCTCCGAAGAACGCGCTCGCGAGGTGCTGACGAATGCTTTGGCCGTTTCGCAATCCTTCAAAGGCGAGATGATCAAAGCGGGTGTGAATTGGGGCGAGGGGCTCGACGGGCGCGTCTGGTGGCCGATTCTGCATGCGGGCTCTCTGCACGATGCTGAGGAATTTCTCGATGAACTGAGGAGTAAAACATCCCTGGAGTCATTGTCTCTTTCTATCGTTCTGATGGGAGACAGGAGCGATGCACCCTTTGAGCTAACAATCGGCGCGGAGAAACGAGAAGTCACTCGCGTTTCCTGCGTGCCCCGCGGGCAAGATAGTCTCTTCTATCTGCACGATATTCCCATCGGTCGCGGATTTCATTGGGAACGGCATGAGCGACTGGGCTATCGCGGTGAGCTTCATCTTTTTGCATCCCGCGGCGACGGTGTGACCGCCATGAACCGAATTCCGCTTGAGACCTACATTCGCAGCACCGTTTTTTCGGAAATGGGCCCTGACCTTCCCGATGCGTTCGTCGCCGCTCAAGCAATCGCGGCGCGCTCCACCGTTTTGGCGACCGCGGGCCGACATCATCGCGGCGAGGGTTTTCATTTGTGCAACGACGATCACTGCCAATGCTATCAAGGAGTCCTTCGCGAGCCGCACGAAATCAGCCCGGCACTCAGCGAAACCGAAGGAGAGATTCTCGTTCATAACGGCAAGCCGGTGGATGCTCGATATGCGAAATGCTGCGGCGGTGTCAGCGAGACTTATGAAGCGGTTTGGGGCGGGGAAGGCCCTCCATATCTTGCCTCGCGTCCCTGCGGTGAATTTGAAACTGCTGACCTGACAGACGAGCGAAATATGCAGGAGTTTCTCTCTCACAAACCTCCGGCTTTCTGCAATGATGAACTTCACACCTATCCGGAGCGATGGAGAGAAGAGAGATATTTCCGCTGGCGGCGTGAATATAACGCATCAGAACTTCAAACGCTTCTTGAGGCTAAGGTCGGAATTGAAGTAGGAGCCCTGCGCGAATTGCGGCCAGTGAGGCGCGGCGCTTCCGGTCGCATCCTTATCTTGGAGATTGTCGGAAGCAAACGAACGCTGAAAATTTACCGCGAGCTCGAAATCCGGCGGGTGTTGTCCCTCTCGCACCTGCCATCCTCCTGCTTCATTGTAGAAACCGAAGGCAAAGGCCCCGACGAGTTTC
>JAZDIW010000401.1:0-3691 GCA_043804575.1 bacterium | reverse complement strand
CGTGAAGGTAATGCCCGAAACCGAAGCTCAACTTCGAGCACTTTATGGTTTCCATCAATTGGACATCATGAGAGGCGAGACGCGGGAGGAGCCCTTTGTCTTTGCCTATCCCGAAGACCTCGAACTTCTTCGAGCAGAAGGATATAGGTACGAAATCATCTACGAGAACTTCGAGAAATTTCAGGCGGACCGTCTCGGCGGCCGTCTCGATGACATGGGTGGCCATCACACCTATGACGAGATTGTCGCGGAATTGGATAACATCCACGCTTTGCATCCGACTATCACTACGGCGAAGTTCAGCATTGGCCAATCCATTCAGGGGCGCCAACTTTGGTGCATAAAGGTTTCGGACAATCCCGAAGTGGATGAGAACGAACCCGAGATCCTCTTCAACGGGCTCACGCATGCGCGAGAACCCATGGGTATGGAAACGTGCCTTTACACCTTGAATTTCCTGACAGATTACTATGCCGACAGTGCGAATGCCGCTGCTGCTGTGAATGGATGCGAGCTATACTTCATCCCTTGCATGAATCCGGACGGCTATGTCTATAATCAGCAAACCAATCCAGGTGGCGGAGGGATGTGGCGCAAGAATCGCCGCAATAACGGCGACGGCACCTATGGAGTTGACCTGAATCGCAATTATGGCTGGACTTGGGGACTCGACAACTCCGGTTCTTCTCCTTATACAAATGATGAAACTTATCGAGGCACAGCCGCTTTTTCAGAACCTGAAACGGATTGTGTCCGCCAATTTTTTAACTCGCACCACATCATCATCAGCGCCGACTATCATACTTGGCAGGATATTATCATCAAGCCGTGGGGCACAAGCTATTTCGATGGAGATGGTCTGACCACTCATGACGCGATTTATAGCATGCTGCTTGACTCCATGGCCTATTGGATTCATTCCGTCAACGGCGACTGGTATGACACGGGGACGGCTTGGCAGCTCCTCTACGATGTTAACGGCGGCTCCTGTGACTGGGAATATGGCGATACGCTGCAGAAGGGAAGAGTGTTTGCGGTCAGCACGGAAGTCGGCAACTCTTCCGACTATTTCTGGGCGCCGGAAGCTCGCATCTTGCCTCTGGCTCGCGAGAATCATGCAGCGAATATGTTCCTTACGCGCATCGCCGCTTCTCTTCCCTCGGAAGAATCTGGGCGGATTATCGGAACAGTGCGCAATGCCACGACTCAAGATCCCATTCAGGCTCTTGTGCAAGTTGTTGGAGGGCCACAGAACACGACTTGTTCTCCTTCGGGCCAGTACACGCTCTTCCTGCCTGGCGACTCCACCTATACTCTGCAGTATTCGCTCTACGGCTATGTCTCCCAAGAGCACACCGTCTATGTGGCTATCAGTGATACAGCCTATCAGGATGTGGATTTGGTGCCGCGTCCGATTGTCACGGTATTCTCCGAGGACTTTGAGAGCGGCGCGCCGGGTTGGACACATTCAAGCCCATCCGGCTGGGGCGACCAATGGCATGTTTCGACGGAACAGATGCACGGCGGTACGCATTCCTATAAGTGCGGTGATACCGGAACGGGTGTCTATGCGAATCTACTCGATGCTCGTTTAGTGTCGCCCACGATTTCCAGTCTCCCAAGTGATGCGCGTCTCTATTTCTGGATGCAGATTCAGGGCGAGCTTTCGGGTGCCTATCCCGATTCCGCTTACGATGGCGGCATCTTCGAGGTTTCGGCCAATGGTGGAGCGTTCACGGAAGTGGCACCTGTTGGCGGATATCCGAAAACCTTTCGGTGGTTCAAAGGAGGAAGTACTCCGGCAACCGGCCCGATGCGTGGTATGCCATGTTGGGCACAGGATCTCACTTGGGTGGAGAGGAGTGTGGAGCTTGCGCCATTTGCCGGACAGTCCATCCAGCTTCGCTACCGGTTCGGCAGCGACAACGGGACTGGATACGAAGGCTGGTACATGGACGATGTCCAAATCGTTGCACTTGGCGAGCCGGTGACGGATGTGACCGGCCTTGTGATTACTGTCGAAGGGAACGATCTTCACCTTTACTGGGATGCAGACGACAACTACGGCTATCGGATTTACGACGACGATGATTGCATGGGCAGTTTCGCCAATCAAGTTGGTGAAACGACAGCCAACGATTTCGTTGTCGTCGGTGGCGCTTCTGCCGAAAAGAAATTCTATATCGTCCGCGGCTGGGACGGCAGTTCTTACTGATTAGGTCATTCATCACCGAGGCGGTCTCCAGATTCGCCCGGAAAACACGAGTGTTGCATTATAAGTAAACTTGCATTTTTCCCTTTTCTTTAGTATAAAGAGGTCACAGGTATTGCCCTGAGACCTCTTTTTCATTTATTTATCTCCAAAGGAGAATTATGTTGCTTCGGAAAATCCTCGTTTTTATATTTATTATAATCATCTCAAATCCACTGGTTTTCGCCGCCTCGCCTCGTCCCGTCTGCACCCGACATGCGATGGTCGCCAGTGCAGAACCTTACGCCACTCAAGTGGGCTTGTCTGTACTAAAAGACGGCGGCAACGCTGTGGATGCTGCCGTCGCAACAGCTTTGGCGCTCGGTGTCACCGAAGGATACAGCTCGGGTTTGGGTGGAGGTTGCTTTATCCTAATTCGGATGGCAAATGGAGAAATGGCGGCGATTGATGGACGAGAAACCGCTCCATTGCAAGCAACGCGGGATATGTATGTTCCAAAGGATTCCCTGTCTCCCGCAGACCTCTCCATGACAGGTGTTTTAGCTTGCGGAGTTCCCGGAGAACTCGCCGCGCTGGACTTGGCTCTCAAGATGCACGGACGCTTGCCGCTTTCAAGAGTTATCAGAGGAGCTATTGCTCTTGCCGATACCGGTTTTCCGATTTCGCAGTTCTATTGGGAAAGGTTGGAATATAATAAAGCGAAATTGGGTCTTTTCCCCTCGACAAAAGCCATCTTTTTCACAGGGGATACGACCGTTCTGCAATGGGGCGAACGTCTTGTGCAGAAAGATTTGGCGGCAACGATGCGCGCTATTGAAGCGGGAGGGATAGACACGTTTTACAACGGAGTCATTGCGCAGAGGATTGTGGACTATGTAACTTCGCAAGGCGGAATCTTGAGCCGAGCGGATTTCGAGGCCTATCGTCCTCGCGTACGAAAACCTGTCGTCGGCACATATCACGGATTTGAGGTATTATCTATGCCGCCGCCCAGTTCAGGTGGTATTCATCTGATTGAAATGCTGAATATCTTGGAAAGAGTAGGACTTGGTTATTTGGGAGCCGGAAGCGCGGAAGCGACTCATGCGATGGCTGAGGCAATGTCTCGAGCTTTCGCGGATCGCGCGTTTTATCTCGGAGATCCCGATTTCACGAATGTGCCAACCGAAGGATTAATTTCCAAAGATTATGCGGCGCAGCTTCGCGCAGGAATCCAGCGATGGTGGCATATGAAACCTGAAGGAGCGGGAATTCCTCCGGGATGGATGCCGGATACGACTCAGCGGCATACGACTCATTTGTGCGTTTTGGACGAAGACGGCAATATGGTTTCTCTGACGGCAACGATTAACACCGGCTTTGGCAGCGGAGTCGTCGTACCGGAACTTGGAATCATCTTGAATAATGAAATGGATGACTTCGTTACAAATCCTGACGTTCCGAATTTCTTTGGCCTTGTTGGAACCAGTGCGAATGAAA
>JAZDIW010000400.1:0-21987 GCA_043804575.1 bacterium | reverse complement strand
TAATTAGCATCGTCATCGGTATCATCCTGCTGGTTGTTTCGCTCTATCTGAGTCTTCGCAGAATTCGTGCTCGACCCGATGCGCCTGTGGGTCGGGCGGCATTGATAACCATCATCTATGGTCTCCTCTTCATCGTGGTTGGCGCGATGATTGAGCGTACATCGCCCGTTGCTCCCTATGCAGAACCCGGCAAGCTTCCGAAGAGCGAAATCCTGCAGAAGCCGCCCGAAACCTTACACCCGAGAGTAGAGGAGAGTGTCGTTGATACTGGGCGGGCACGCGAATTGGTTCAAAAGACGGACCGGCAAAAGCTCTCGCGCCGAATGGAAAAGAGAAAACCTGTGCCTGTCGGACGCAAAGAGGAAGGTGGGCCGCCCACGCCGTCCCGATGGACACCGGAAGACAGAATGGTTGCGGCCGTTGATGCCGTGCTTAGGAGGATTGAAGTGTTCTTTGAGCGCTATGGGACGCCCGTAGAGATGGAATCTCCGGAGCCCGTAGCCCTGAGTCTTCGTCCGATTTTCTTCGGCGATACGACTGCCGACATCCCACCCAAGTATTTTCCGCTTCTGGATCAAACGGCGCGCATCCTCAGACAGCATCCGGAAACGGGAATCATCGAGGTGCAGGCTCACACGAACGGGGAAGGCCCGGAAGTCTACAATTTTCTGATTACTCAATCCCGTGCCAATGCGGCACGGGACTACTTGGTTGCCCGCGGCGTCGAACCCGACCGCCTCGTGGCCAAAGGCTACGGCACGACCGTACCCTGTGTCGTCATCTCGGACTCGAGCAAGCAGCCTCCGAACCGGCGTATTGAATTTGTGCCAATATCCAAGCCCCGCACAAACCGGAATTGAACCAAAAGAAGATAGGAGGTCCTTTGAATATCCGTGAGATTCAGCGCCTCGTTAAGCTGGTCGAGCGCAGCGCGATAAGCGAAATCGACATCGAGGAGAAGGGCCTGAAGATTCGAATTTCAAAGAACAGCAGCCACGGCCAGCAGACCATAGTCTATGCACCTCCATTATCGTTTGGCCAGCCGCCGATTCCAACGGGAGAAGCCGCGCGATCGCTGCCCTCGGAAGTCTCGGCCCTTCCGAAGATAGGAATTATCGAGGTCAAATCCCCCATGGTGGGAACCTTCTATCGCTCGCCGGCTCCCGACGCGGAACCCTATGTGCGAATCGGAGACCATGTGGAACCCGGCCGGGTGCTGTGCATCATTGAGGCCATGAAACTGATGAACGAGATTGAGGCCGAAGTCGCCGGAACGATCATCGAGATTCTTCCCGAAAGTACCCAGCCTGTGGAGTTTGGGCAGATTCTCTTCCGCATTGATACTTCTCGATAGGTATGTTCCATAAAGTTCTCATCGCGAATCGCGGCGAAATTGCGATGCGCATCATCCGTGCGTGCCGTGAGTTGAAAGTCAAAACGGTTGCCGTTTTCTCAACGGCTGACCGCAACTCTCTGCATGTCAAATTCGCTGACGAATCCATTTGTATCGGGCCGCCCAGTCCCGCCGAGAGTTATCTGAGCATCCAGCGTATCATTGCCGCTGCCGAGATCAGCAACGCCGATGCCATTCATCCCGGCTATGGATTTCTTGCTGAGAACGCGGATTTCGCGGAAATCTGCATATCTCATGGATTTGTATTCATCGGCCCGCGTCCCCATGTGATCACCATCATGGGCGACAAGGCGCAGGCCAAGAGAACCATGGCAGAGGCCGGTTGTCCCGTCGTCCCAGGCTCCGACGGTCCTGTCACGAGTGCAGACGAAGCGAAAGCTTTGGTGCAGAAAATAGGACTGCCCCTGATGATCAAGGCGGTCGCAGGGGGTGGCGGACGCGGGATGAGGGTGGTGCACGAGCTGAGTGCTTTGGAAACCGCCTTTGAAATGGCGCGCGCGGAAGCGGAAGCCGGCTTCAAGGACGATGCGCTCTATCTCGAACGGCTGATTGACAACGCACGGCATATTGAGATACAGATTCTCGGCGACGGAAAGGGAGGAGCCATTCACCTCGGAGAGCGAGATTGTTCTCTCCAGAGGCGGCATCAGAAACTCGTCGAAGAGACTCCTTCGCCTGTTGTTTCCAAATCGCTCAGAGAAAAAATCGGCGAGACGGCCGTCAAGGCCGCCGCCGCGATTGAATACGCCTCCGCAGGAACCATGGAATTCCTGCTCGACCCGGACGGCAACTACTACTTCATGGAGATGAACACGCGAATCCAGGTGGAGCATCCCATCACGGAGATGGTCACGGGAGTGGATTTGGTCAAGGAGCAGATTCTCATTGCAGCGGGCGAGCCCTTGCGTTTGAAGCAGAAAGATTTGAAGCCGTTTGGGCACGCCATCGAATGCCGAATCAACGCAGAGGATCCCGAACGCAACTTCCTTCCCTGTCCGGGCAAAGTGACCGGATTTCACGCGCCGGGGGGCCCGGGATTCGAGTGGATACCCATGTGTACGAAGGATACGAGATTCCCCCGTATTATGACAGCCTTATTGCCAAGCTTGTCGCCTGGGGACGAACGCGGGCCGAAGCCATCACTCGAATGGAACGGGCTCTGGAGGAATTCGTCATCGAGGGCTTGCAGACGACTATTCCGCTCCATTTGAAAGTGATTCAAAGCGAAGCTTTTCAGAAAGGCAAATACCATACGCGTTGGATTGAAGAATTCATGGAACAACAAACCAACTCCAAACCTCCCGCGAAATCGTAGATATCGAATATTGCGAATTCCCATAGCAGGACTTCCGCGCAACTTTCGAGGAGAGAATGAACATCCCACCCAACCTCTTGTACACGAAAGATCATGAATGGGTCCGAATCGAAAACGGGCTATCCACCGTGGGGATCACGGACTATGCCCAAGGAGAACTCGGCGATATTGTCTATCTTCAATTGCCCGCTGCGGCAAGTCGAGTCGAACAGGGAAAACCCTTTGGCACCATTGAAGCGGTCAAAGCGGTATCTGATTTATATGCAGCTCTTTCGGGAACGATTGAAGAAGTCAACGACGCGCTTCTCTCTTCTCCGGAGCTCGCCAATCAAGACCCCTACGGAAAGGGGTGGATGATAAAGATAAGGCCCTCCAAATTAGAGGCTGAAAAGCCGAATCTTCTTGACGCTGAGGCCTACAAGGTTCTGATTGGCAAAGAAAGCTGATTGACGACACAGAACGGCGCACGGAAGAGCCTTGTCCGGGTCTGTCAGGTCATGTGAAATCACAAACACCCCCGCCGTTGCCCTTCTGCTGCGCGCACCCGCTGAGCTTTCCGGCATGATGTGTTCTCCCGTCTTTCCCTGTTTCCTTCCCAAGAGATGTCCGGCGGCTTTCGGCGTTCGTTCACCCATGCGAAGAACGAAGAATCTCACACAATAGTCCCCGGAATCGCGTCGAATTCTACGGAGGAACATTGGCAAAAAAAGTATCTGTTCTCACTCAGCTCCGACTTTTAAAGCCAAATTTTTGGTTTGCAAATTGGATGGAGGCCAATGAACGGCTGGCCTTCTTCGGAGTGCGCGCCATTGCGCCGCTATATATGGTCTATGCAGTCGCTCAGGGTGGTTTGGGACTATCCTATGCAGAAAAAGGACTCATTTACACCATTTGGGCTTTAATCCAATGTCTGGTTCCGATGATATCCGGAGGCTTCACCGACGAGTATGGCTATAAGAAGAGCCTCTATGTGGCGTTCACCATCAATATCTGCGGCTACCTGGCATTTGCCTTTGCCTCGGGCTTCTGGAGCAGCCTTGGAGCGGCCTGTCTAATCGGCTTGGGCACGGCGATTTTCAAGCCGCCCGTGCAAGGCACCATTGCCCGTGCTTCCACGCAAGAGAATAGCTCGATTGCCTGGGGATTCTTCTATTGGATGGTCAATGTGGGCGGCTTCTTGGCACCTCTTCTGGCGGCCCTGTTGCGGGGAGAAACGAACTTCCGGCTCGTGTTTATCTGTGCGGCGGGCGTTACGCTCTTCAACTTTATCCCGGCGATTCTCTTCTATCGAGAGCCGGAAAGGATCGGAGATTCCAAGAAGAAAACGGTTGGACAGACTTTTGTCGATACCATCAAAACGCTGAAAGACAAGAATTTTCTCGTTTTTCTGGCGATATTCAGCGGTTTCTGGTTCATGTTCATGCAGTTGTGGGACTTGCTGCCAAACTTCATTGATGAGTGGGTATTTTCCCAGGACATCGCTCCATTCTTCCGTTCTCTCAGTCCCGGCCTCGTACTTGCAAGTGGCAATGTTAAACCTGAAATCCTGATTAACATTGATCCTTTCGCCATCATTGTCTTGATGTTGCCCATCGCGTGGCTGACCAGCAAATTTCACCCGATGATTGCTCTGATTTGCGGTATGGTGATTTCGCTGGTTGGCTTCTTCATGAGCGGTTTCACCAATATTGGATTTGTGGTTGCCGCTGCGATATTTGTTTTCGCGATTGGTGAAATGTGGTGCAGCCCAAAATTTTCCGAATACATCGGCCTCACCGCACCCCCCGACAAAAAGGCCGTTTATATGGGGTATTCGAATATTCCCTTTGCCGTGGGATGGGCGCTGGGCAATCTGGTTTCGGGCTATCTCTATGAGAGCCTTGGCAGCAAGATTAATTTCGCCAGGGAGTATCTGATTAGCGAACTGGGAATGAACCCGGGCGATGCCGCCGCGATTCCCACGGAAAAGGTGATGGAGACGATGACTTCCATGATGAATGGCGGAGCCGGAGCGACGCTCGGGGAAGCAACGCGCGTCCTGTGGAATATGCACCATCCCTGGATTGTCTGGGCAATCCTGACGGGGATCGGAACGATTTCCACGATTCTGATGGTCGTCTACTACTTCAAAACGCGCGGCCAATCGTTGACATCGAACGCGCCGGCAGCGAAGTAGTCTCACTTGAGCTTGTCCCAAAAATATGAGAGAGGAATTCAGCAGGCGGTGGCCACATCGCCATGTTCCGGCCGGGTTGCGCATGGAGCGGGATGGAGGGAATTGGACATGGGAAAGTGCTTAACCCGGCTCGGCGAGACAACTGCGCTCTGATGTTTCTTAAGATACGCTGTTGCAGGCTTCGGTATTTCCGAAAAACAACCCAGCGGGGGCATACGGATTCATGGCTTGCCCCGCACGGCAAAACGCTTGATTTTTCGAGACAAATTTTGTATTTTGTAGTATTGAGAATTTATGGGAAATTGAATTGCGCCTGCCGGAAGCCAAGGTAATCCTTTTCACGGGAAACTATGGAAGTGGAAAGACGGAAGTGGCCGTCAATTACACTCTATGGCTTGCGCGAGAGGGACACAAAGTAAAAATCGCAGACCTGGATTTGGTCAATCCCTATTTCCGCTGCCGGGAAGCGCGGGAACCTCTGGAAGCCCTCGGCGTCTCCGTCATCGCCCCTACGGCCGGATTTCATCATTCCGAGCTGCCGATTCTTCTGCCGGAGATTCGAGGTCTGCTCGAGAAGCCCGATGATATCAGCATCTTGGATGTCGGCGGCGATGATGTGGGAGCGAGAGTCTTGGCGGCTCTGTCGGATCTGTTTGGCCGGGTCAGCTATGAGATGTACTTCGTCGCCAATCGGAATCGGCCTTTCACCGATACTCTCGAAGGCTGCCTGCGGATTCTGTCGGAAATCGAGCAAGCCTCCCGATTGAAAGTGAGCGCGATTGTGGGAAATACTCATCTCATGGATGAAACAACCAAGCCGATGATTGAAGAAGCCATCGAGTTCACGGCGCAGCTTGCTCGGATGAAGGGCCTGCCTGTGGCCTTTGTGGCCGTCGAACGCACCTTGCTCTCTTCGGGTCATTTCGACGCGTCTCCTTTCCCCATTCTTCCCATAGACCGCTACATGCTGCCGCCGTGGAAGCAGCGCCTTTCCCTTGGCGAAACCAGTACGCACTCGCGGGACGGCTTCGGCCGCCTGACAAGTCGCACTAACCAAAGGCAGCGCAATTAACTTTGAAATCCCTTGTGACAATCTCATGCCCCTCGTTCAAATAGAAAAAGACCGGTGCAAAGGCTGCGAGCTGTGTGTCCGGGCTTGTCCCCAGGACATCATCGGCATGTCGCGAGAAATCAATACGAAGGGCTATTTTTACGCGCAAGTGATTGAGCAGCCTCGATGTATTGGTTGCCGACTCTGCGCCATCAGTTGCCCCGATGTTGCGATTCAGATTTTCGCGCACGGCGTCCATTACCGCTTTTTCGCGTACTAAGAAGAGGACCAGAGAGATTCTCATCTTCGATGGATAGGAATGTAGCAGACGAATAGATGTCAAAGATTCTTCTAAAAGGATGTGAGGCCATCGGTGAGGCGGCGGTTCGGGCAGGCGCCATTCACTATTTCGCTTATCCGATTACGCCGCAGACCGAGGTCGCAGAGTACTTGGCGCGACGCATGCCCGAAGTTGGCGGCGTATTTCTTCAGGCCGAGAGCGAAGTCGCCGCAAGCAACATGATTTTCGGCGCGGCTTCGGCCGGTGTCCGAGTCTTTACGACTTCCTCCAGCCCAGGCATCAGCCTCATGTCCGAAGCGATGTCCTATATTGTCGCGGCGGAATTGCCAGCGGTTTTTGTCAATATCGTCCGCAACGGGCCCGGATTGGGCGGAATTCTCCCATCGCAAGGAGATTACTTTCAAGCGACGCGCGGGGGTGGTCACGGAGATTATCGCCTTCTGGTTTTGGCACCATCGAGTGTACAAGAGACAGTCGAACATGTCATGTTGGCTTTTGAATTGGCGGACAAGTATCGCAATCCCGTGATGGTTTTGGGTGATGGCCTGATTGGCCAGATGATGGAGCCGGTAGATTTTTCCGCCGTACCCACGCCAAACCCTCCGGACAAGAGCTCTTGGGCAACTACAGGCTGCAAGGGTCGAAAGCCTCATCTTATCAAGACACTCTTTTTGGATCCTCAGCGATCCGAAGAGCATAACCGCAAGCTGGCCGCAAAGTACGAGGAAATGCGAAAGCATGAAGTTCGCTTCGAGAAATACAACATAGACAGCGGATGTGAGATTTCCATAGTCGCCTATGGCACGGCGGCTCGCGTCTGCAAAACAGCAGTGGACGAACTCAAGGAGAAGGGAACCGAGGTGGGTCTCTTTCGTCCCATTACTCTCTTTCCCTACCCTTATGACCCACTTCGCGAAATCGCTCTTCGAGATAAGACACATGCCCTCTTGGTCGTCGAGATGAACACGGGCCAGATGATCGAAGATGTTCGTTTGGCTGTCGGTGACAAAAAGCCCATTGCCTTCTATGGACGCCAGGGGGGGTTCGTGCCTTCCCCCGAAGAAGTCATCGGCCAAATTCGGAAGCTCCTATGAGTTCCATTCAAATTTTCCAAAATCCTGATTCCATGACGGATGCCATCACCCACTACTGCCCGGGGTGCACGCATGGCATCATTCACCGCCTTGTCGCCGAGGTTTTGGATGAGCTCGGCCTTCGAGAGCGAACGGTGGGAGTTGCGCCCGTTGGGTGTTCGGTCTTGGCCTACAACTATTTCAATTGTGATTTCCTGGAAGCGGCGCATGGTCGCGCCCCCGCCTTTGCGACAGGCCTCAAGCGCGCGCGGCCCGACCTTATCGTCTTTACCTATCAGGGAGACGGCGACTTGGCCTCCATCGGCACCGCCGAAATCATCCACGCGGCCAATCGCGGCGAGAAATTCACGACCATCTTTGTCAATAATGCGATCTACGGAATGACCGGCGGACAGATGGCACCGACAACGCTGCCGGGTCAAGTGACAACGACCTCGCCCTTTGGCCGCGATGTGCAAACTTGTGGGTATCCCATTCGAATTCGCGAGCTGCTCTCGGCCCTACGGACTCCCGCCTATATTGTGCGAGTTGCCGTTCACACTCCGCGCCTTATCATCGAAGCGAAAAAAGCGGTTCGCAAGGCCTTTCGATATCAAGCTGAGGGTCGTTGTTTCTCTCTGGTGGAAGTGCTTTCGACCTGCCCCACCAACTGGGGAATGACACCTATTGAAGCGACTCAATGGCTTCAAGACAACATGGTGCCCTATTTTCCTCTGGGTGAACTGAAGGTGCCCGAGGAAGAATGATATGCAAATCGAAGTGAAATTTGCGGGATTCGGTGGGCAAGGGGTTTTGTCGGCGGGCAAATTTCTGGCTGAGGCGGGACTTCGAGAGGGCAAGGAAGTGGGCTGGATTCCCTCCTACGGTCCGGAAATGCGCGGCGGAACGGCCTATTGCGATGTGGTGATTTCCGACCGCTCCATCGGCTCTCCCATCATCAATAATCCGGCTCACCTTGTGGCGATGAACCGTCCGTCCTTGGAGAAATTCGCGTCCAAGGTGAAGCCCAAGGGAATCATCATCGTCAACAGTTCTCTGATTCCGATAACTTCCAATCGCTCCGATATTCTGGAAATCCTCGTGCCCTGCAATGAAATTGCCATTGAACTTGGGAATCCCAAAGGCGCAAATATGGTGGCTCTTGGAGCCTATGTGGCTTGCTCCAAAGTCGTCACTCTCGAAGTCCTGGAGGCCGTGATTCGCCACGAGTTCGAGAAAAAACCCGCCTTTATTGATGTGAACATTGCGGCTCTTCGGCGTGGAGCGGAGCTGGTGAAGACAAAGGCGGAGATTCAACTATGACAGCTCCCCGAATGCCTCTTCAGCAGATTTTGGAGAAATATCCGCCCAAAGAAAGCAACCTCATCATGGTGCTTCAGGATGTCCAGGAAGCCTACCGATGTCTTCCACTCGAAATCCTGGTCGAGGTGGCCAAGGCCCTGCAAGTTCCCAAAGCCAAGGTTTTTGGCGTGGCCACTTTTTACAAAGCCTTCAGTATGGAACCGCGTGGTGAGGTGGAGATCAGAGTGTGCCGCGGCACTGCTTGTCATGTTCGCGGCGGATTGCTCATCATGGACGAATTCAAGCGTTTATTGGGGATTGCGGAGGGTGAAACCACATTCGACGGCAAGTACACGCTGGAAGCCGTCAACTGTGTCGGAACCTGCGCGATGGCTCCGGTTGTCGTGGTGAATGACACCTACTACGGGAGTATGACCGTCAATAAATTGAACCGGATATTGAAGGCAACGAAAAGCAAAAAGAGAGCCGATGCGGCGGGAGAGGAAACAGAGTGAGCAGCGTGCGACTTGCCTCTCCCAATGCGCTCAAAAAACTGAAGAATCAACTTCTGCGGCAGCGCAAAGAGACGAAATCCGTCATCACGGTCTGTGCCGGGACGGGATGTCTGGCGTGCGGCTGTGCCGCTGTGAGCGAGGCCTTCCGTGAAGCTCTCAAAGAAAATGGGCTTGAAGAGAAGGTCGAAATCAGGACGACAGGATGCCACGGATTCTGCGAGCGCGGGCCGTTGGTCGTCATGCGGCCCGAGGGAATCTTCTATCAGCGAGTCAAACCGGCGGATGCAAAGCCGATTGTCGAGAAGACGATACAGCAGGGCGAACTCATCGAGAAACTCCTCTATCGTGATCCTCAGACGAAGCAGCTCGTGACTTGCGAAAAAGACATTCCCTTCTATAACAAACAAGAGCGGCTGATATTCGGAATGAACGGGCACATGGATCCCACTTCCATCGAGGATTACATCGCTCTGGGAGGTTATCAGGCATTGGCCAAAGTTCTTGCCTCGATGCAGCCGGAAGAGGTCATCGAAGAAGTCAAGAAATCCGGACTGAGAGGCCGAGGCGGCGGAGGATTTCTCACGGGGAGGAAATGGGCGACATGCCGCAGGGCGGAGGGAGAGCCGAAATATATCATCTGCAACGCCGATGAAGGAGACCCGGGCGCTTTCATGGATCGCTCGCTGCTCGAAGGAAATCCCCACGCCGTCGTTGAAGGCATGCTCATTGGCGCGTATGCGATCGGCAGCTATGACGGATATGTCTATGTGCGCAACGAATATCCGCTTGCCGTGAAGAATTTGAACCTTGCCCTCGATGCTGCTCGGGATCATGGCTTGCTGGGAAGCGATATTCTCGGAAGCGATTTCAGCTTCGATATTCATGTCTCCCGCGGAGGGGGAGCGTTCGTATGCGGTGAATCCACGGCGCTCATGGCTTCACTGGAAGGAAAGGTCGGCGAACCTCGAGCCAAATACATTCATACGGTCGAATCGGGTCTCTGGGGAAAGCCTTCCACTCTCAATAATGTGGAAACTTGGGCCAATGTCCCGACGATCATCGAAAAAGGCGCCGATTGGTATCGCAAGATCGGGACGGAAAACTCCACGGGAACCAAGGTATTCGCACTGACCGGCAAAGTCAACAACACAGGTCTTGTGGAAGTGCCGATGGGAATGTCGCTGCGGGAAATCGTCTTTGATATCGGCGGCGGAATCCTTGGAGATCGCACATTCAAAGCGGTTCAAACGGGTGGACCTTCCGGAGGCTGTTTGCCCACCTCCGCTCTGGATCTTTCGGTGGACTTCGATACGCTGACAGAAGCTGGCTCCATGATGGGCTCGGGCGGGCTGATTGTCATGGACGACCGCACTTGCATGGTGGATTTGGCCAAATATTTCATCCATTTTCTTTTGGAAGAGTCTTGCGGCAAGTGCGTGCCGTGTCGTGAAGGACTGCGCCAGCTTCATCAGATGCTGGAGAAAGTGGCCGGCGGCGAGGGGGGCGTCCAAATTCTGGACAAAATCGAACGCCTCTGCTCAATCATGGAACAAGGAGCTCTCTGCGCACTTGGGCGTTCGGCTCCGAATCCCGTGATGTCAACGATCCGCTATTTTCGGGAAGAATACCTGACTCATCTGGAGGCGCATCGCTGTCCCGCCGGAGTCTGCAAAGCTCTCATCACCTATTCGGTCATTGATGAGAATTGCACAGGCTGCGAAGTCTGCAGGCGCGCTTGTCCCGTCGAGGCCATCACCGGAGAGAAAAACGAGATCCACAAGATTCACACGGAGCTTTGCACCCGCTGCGGAATTTGTCTGGCCGTGTGCAAGTTTGATGCGATTCGCGTGGAATAGACAATCCCTATGCATTTGACGATAGACAAACAAACGGTCTCTGCACAGAAAGGGGAATATGTGCTCGAGGTTGCGCGCCGCAACGGCATCGAGATTCCCACTCTGTGCCATCATCCCGCCGTGGAACCCTGGGGCGGATGTCGGCTGTGCATGGTCGAGATCACTCATCCGAACTGGAAAGGGTGGACCGGCCTCGTGACGGCCTGCCTTTATCCGGTAGAGGAAGGGCTGATTGTCTCTACGAATACGGAGAAAGTCCACCAGGTCCGCGCGGGCGTTCTTGATCTCCTGCTGGCGCGCTGTCCCGACAGTCTTCTTATTCAGAACCTCGCGCGCGAATACGGTATCGAGAAAACCAGTCTCGAGCCTCGGAAAGCGCCCGACCTCTGCATCCTCTGCGGCCTATGCGTGCGCATTTGCGAAAAGATCGGCGCCGGTGCGATCAGCACCATCGGCCGGGGCGTGGAGAAGTTGGTTTCCGTTCCCTATGAGACCGAAGTGAGTGCCGCGTGCATCGGCTGCCTTTCCTGCGCAAATATCTGTCCGACGGGTGCCATCACTTTTGCCCAAAGCAGCCATCACCGGACGATTTGGAACCGCAATTTCGAGCTTGCGCGCTGTCAAGAGTGTGGAGCCGTTCTCGGAACACCTGAACAAATGACTCATTTTTCCGAGCGTTCGGGACTCGATATGTCGTTTTTCAATACATGCGATAGTTGTCGAAATCGAGAGGCCGCGGCCCGGTTTGTCAGGGTAACTTTCTGAGCCCTCGCCAATTTATGAAACAGCTTTTTGTAACCCCCAGCCGTTGCACGGCATGTCGAAACTGTGAAATCGCTTGCTCCTTTGTTCACACAATAAGCCCGGTGACACTCGCTCTTCCTCGCGTGCGCACTTACGCCATCTCGGAGACTCAGAATACGGTGAACCTGTGTCTGCAGTGCGACGATGCCGCCTGCCGGAGAGTCTGCCCTGTGGAAGCTCTGAATCGGAACGAGCAAACCGGCGCGATTGAAGTGGATCTCGAGCGCTGCATCCGCTGTCAGATGTGCACGATTGCCTGTCCATTCGGAAACATTCACCTCGACGGCAGGCTGAATGAGATCATCAAGTGCGACCTCTGCCACGGGGATCCCGCGTGCGCGAAATTCTGTCCGACACTGGCGCTGGAATATGCCGAAGAGCCCAGTCCGGAGCCCAAACCGGGGGAACTCAAAATGCTGCCGCCCTTGCCGTGGATGTTCTTTGCATAGAGAAAGACAAGCCCATAGTAGCTCGCATGAACATTTCCAGAGCCCCGGACGACTCTCGAAGCCGGGGTTCTTTCTTTGAAGGAAAAACAAAAAAGCCCCGAGAGGACTCGAGGCTCTGGGGGCTTGCTTGTGCCGGAGGCGGGACTTGAACCCGCACGTCCAATAATAGGACACTAGACCCTGAATCTAGCGCGTCTGCCAGTTCCACCACTCCGGCCCGCCTCAATATATTCATTTCGGCGCCAAATGTCAAGCGCCGTCGCCTCTTTCTGAAGTTGCTTTTCCTCGAATTTTTCTTTATTTTGCTATGAAATGACCGGAACGCCCACCGTCCGATATGTCGCGCGAAATCGGAAAGCCCTTCACGATTATTTCATCCTGCAACGATTCGAAGCCGGCATCGTTCTGTTGGGCACGGAAGTGAAATCGGTGCGCATCGGAGCCGTCAGTCTGCGTGAAAGCTATGCTCTGGTGGAAAAAGGAGAGGTCTGGCTCCACAATCTGAAGATCGCGCTCTATGATCATCGCGGTTACACCGAGCATGAGCCGCGCCGTCGCCGAAAGCTGCTTCTGCAAGAGCGAGAAATCCGCAAAATCACCCATCAAATGATGGAAAAGGGATTGGCTCTAATCCCCCTGGCGCTCTATTTCAAAGGGCCCTATCTGAAGGTGGAGCTCGCCCTTGTTCGAGGCAAGAGGCAGTATGACAAACGCGCGCAAAAAGAGAAGGTGCAGATGCAGCGCGACTTAGACCGAGAAATCAAAGACCACTATCGCATCAAGTCATAATTCCATGTCATTCCCCCCCCTACATGAACAAATGGACCGGATTCTGCGCGGAGCCGAAGAGGTCGTTTCCGCGGAGGATCTGGAACGCAAAGTGGCGCGCTCGATTCAAACAGACACGCCGCTCATCATCAAAGAGGGCTTTGACCCGACCGCGCCCGATATTCATCTGGGACATGCCGTCACGATTCGAAAGCTGAAGCATTTCCAAGAGCTGGGGCACACCGTCGTTTTTCTGATTGGGGATTTCACCGGATTGGTCGGAGACCCTTCGGGTCGCTCCAAAATTCGCCCCCGCATGACGCTCGCGGAGGTGGAGAAGAATGCCGAAACGTATCGCACTCAAGTTTTCAAAATCCTCGATCCAAAGAGAACGCAAGTGCGTTTCAACAGCGAATGGTTGGGGAGACTCACCAGCTATGATTTCCTCGCGCTGACGAGCTATTCTACGGTCGCGCGAATGCTCGAACGAGACGACTTCGACAAACGATACAAGTCGCAGGCTCCGATTGCGATTCTCGAGTTTCTCTACCCACTCTTGCAGGCGTATGATTCCGTGGCCTTGAAAGCCGATGTGGAACTCGGAGGAACCGACCAGAAATTCAATCTGCTTCTGGGGCGCACCATTCAAGAATGCTATGAGCAAGAACCGCAAGTCTGCCTGATGATGCCCTTGCTCGTCGGAACGGATGGCGTCGAGAAAATGTCGAAATCGCTCGGCAACTACATCGGCATCAACGACTCTCCGGACGAAATTTTTGGCAAAACGATGTCCATTCCGGACACTCTCATCCATCCCTCTTTCAAACTGTGCACACAGGTTCCCGCACAGGAGCTGAAAACAATCGAAGCCGATTTGACGCAGGGCCGAGTGAATCCTCGGGATCACAAGAGACGGTTGGCCAACGAACTCGTCACCCTCTACTACTCACATGAAATGGCCCGCGAAGCAGAGGAAAAATTCGACAGGCTCTTTCGGAAAAAGGAACTGCCGGATGACATCAAGGACTATGTCTATGAGGGTGAGAACCCCATTGCCTTGTCACGACTTATTGCACGCGTCGGAGGAGCATCCTCCGGCTCCGAAGCGCGCCGCTTGATTGAGGGTGGGGGAGTGCAAATAGACGGCCAGAGAGTCACGGATTCTCTTGCGCAGGTCATTATTGAGCATCCGATTCTACTGAAAGTGGGAAAGCGATTCTTTCTTCGAGTGAGGCCCAAGGACTGACCAAAATCCTGCCGACAGAGAGCGCATCGCCGCCAAGCCTGAAGAGTCTTTTGCAGATTCTGGCACCGGATTTCGATACTTTCTACCGAGAGTTTCGCTCGCGGGTGCGTAGCGATGTCTTCGTCGTTGATCAGGCCGTGCGCTACATTGCACGGCGCCGCGGAAAAGCCCTGCGTCCTTTCTTGGTCCTGGCTTCCGCTCGACTTCTGGGGCAGCCGCAACAGGCGACCTTCCGCGCTTGTCTGATTGTCGAGCTGCTGCACACCGCCACTCTCATTCACGATGATGTGGTTGACCGCGCAACGATGCGTCGGGGGTTTCCGTCGTTGCACACTCTCTGGGGAAACAAATTCTCCGTTCTCTTCGGGGATTACCTGCTGGCGCACTCTTTGGCGGCGATACTTGAAGAACGCAGTCTCCCATGGCTCGACATTCTCTCGGAGACCGCCAAGCGGATGAGCCGCGGCCAACTTCTCGAACTTTCGCGAGCGAGGCGAGGTGACCTGTCCGAAGAAAGCTATTTCGATATGATTGCCGACAAGACCGCCGCGCTGATGTGCGCCTGCTGCCAATTAGGAGCCCTGAGTCTGGGAGCCAACGGATCCGTGCGACAAGCACTGGCAGAGTATGGCGAATATGTCGGAATCGCCTTTCAGATCCGCGATGACCTCTTGGACTATACGGGGCGACCGCGTTTTTTCGGCAAACGAATCGGAGAAGACATCCGAGACAAAAAAACTACGCTGCCCTTCATCGCCGCCTTGCAGTCCGCGGGGAATGGAGAGAAAAACCGGATGCTTGCCCTGCTGCGCACAGGCATCCGAGAAAAGGACATTCCAACGGTTGTGCGTTTTGTTGAGGGAAACGGAGGTCTCGGTTATGCACAATCCAAAGCGGCCGAGTATGCGAAGCGAGCGGAAGAAAGCCTTCTTGTCTTTCCCGATTCGCCGTCGAAAAACACCTTGCTTCAATTTATCCAGTACGCAATTCGCCGACAAAAATAACGGAGAGGAATATCCCATGCGCCATTATTCAGCGGTCTTTTTCACTACCCTTCTGGGGATTCTCTTTGTCGGTTTGTCCGGATGCGCTCCGAAAGAGAAGTCGATTTCCCAAACCCGACCCCTTCTCGGAGGCGAGGTGACCATCACCATCTATGACAAAGGACAAACACGGGAAAGCCTGCAACCCGCTTTCGACGAGGCATTCCGTGTCATGAGCGAACTCGAAGCAAAGATTCTCCTTCCGGGCCCCGAAAACGAGCTGGAGAAGCTGTCGGCGAATGCCGGAGGACAATCGGTTCCTCTCTCCCCGGCCGTCTTCGATTTGACCATGGAAGCCTTGAGATTGTATGATCAAACGGAGAAGGTTTTCGATATTCGTGTAAAACCCATGCTGGACGCCTACGGTTTTGGTGCCAACCCGCGCGTGCCCGACGATTCCGAACTCGACACGCTGAAGAATCTTGTCGCGGAAGGGGGATTGTTTGTGGCGGGAAAATCCGTTCTGCTCTCGAAGAAGGGTATGGGATTCACGCTCTATAAGATCGGTCCGGGATTCCTTCTTGACCAGGCGGCTTCCTCACTTGCCGATAAAGGAATCCAGACAGCGACCATTCAAGCGGGTCGCTTGATTCGATTGAAGGGTCAGCCGCCTCATTCGCAGGGTTTCCCCGTTACGATTGTTGATCCTTCCGATTCCAAATCCTTAGGCACCCTTCATTTGCCCGCCGGAGGCTATGCTCTCGTTGCCAATGATGAAGGTCTTTTTGAAAAAGAGGGAAAAAAGTATCATCGGCTGTTGGACCCTCGCAGCGGAAAGCCTGCGAACCTTTGCACCGCGTTTGCCGTCAGCGCCAAGAACGCGGCAGAAGCTCAAGCGTTGGCACTGAGCGCCTTTATCCTCGGACCGACCGACGGCTTGAAATTACTCGAGAAATTTCCCAACGCGAGTGGGCTGACATTCTACGAGAAAGACGGCAAGCCGATGAGGAAAGGAACGGGGCCCTTTGAGAGTCTCTCTTCTCCATAGGAGCGAGCGAGCAAAAGCCCCCGCTCATGGCGAACCTTCCTGCCCAAGAATTCGACCGCATTTTGGTCATGCGGCTCTCGTCGCTGGGAGATATTCTTCTTGCAGCTCCGGCATTGCGTTCCCTTCGGTCTCGCTTCCCGACAGCCCGGGTTGACTTTCTGACTTCACCGCCATACACAGATTTGGTCGCCGCCTTGCCAGGCACCGACTGCGTTCTGGAGTTCGATAAGAAGGGAGGGATTGGGGGGGGTGTTCAGTGGCAGCTTCGCCTTCTTCGCACGCGTTATTCCGTCATCGTGGACCTGCAAAATGATTGGCGAAGCGCGCTCTGGAGGGTTTTTTCTTTCCCCGCCTTATGGGTGAAGGCGCGGCGTTATCGCTTTCGGCGCTTCCTGCTGATTCATTTTCGGAAGAATTTCTATTCGCGAGTCTTGCCGGTTCCCTTGCGCTACCTTGCGGCTCTCAGTTCCCTCGGATGCCGGGACAATGGAGGCGGTCTCGAGCTCCGCATCCCGGAGAACATTCTTCTACAGATGCAGCAGAAGCTCGGGTCAGAGGGAATTGCCGGCAAGCAAGCGATTATTCTCTGTCCGGGATCACGGCATGCCACGAAACGATGGCCGCTGGAAAAATGGGTGGAGCTGGCCCGCGCGTTGCTTGACAGGGATTACCAAATTCTGCTTCTTGGAGATGACACGGACAGGGAACTTACAGAATGGATCGCCAACGAAGTGATGGACAAGCGTGTTTTCCTCTTAACGGATTTGGATCTTCTGCATGCGGCTGCCCTGGCAAAACTCGGCGCATGCCTTGTCAGCAATGACTCCGGGCTGATGCATCTTGCCGCGGCGGTGGGAACGCCTGTTGTCGCGCTCTTCGGGCCAACCGTTGAGGAATTCGGCTTCTTTCCCTTCCGTGCCCAGGCCGAAATCGTGCAAAAGGATCTGCCTTGCCGGCCTTGCAGCGCCCATGGAAGCGAGCAGTGTCCTGAAGGCCATTTTCGATGTATGCTGGATATTTCCGTGGATGAAGTCCTTGCCGCCGGCCTGAAGCTCTTGCAGCATGCCAACACGACGCCCGCGAATCCGAACCGATAAAATCTCATTATTTCCGTGCACTCTTTTTGGAAATTCGTCTATCGCTTCTTCATCCTTCCCATTCTTTGGGGAGGATTTCATGTCTCGGGTTTTTTCAACCGGAAAGTCCGCAGTGGACTGCTCGGCAGAAAAGGACTCATGCGCCGCGCCCAAGCCGTCCGCGCAAGTCTGGCGCAGAAACCTCTTCTGCTTTTTCATTGCGCTTCCATGGGTGAATTGGAGACGCTCTTTCCCTTGGCAGCTCGGTTGAAAGAGAAGAGAACAGCGATGGGTGTCATTTACTTCAGTCCTTCCGCCGAGAAGGCCGCGAGGAAATCAGACCATTTTGACTTCGCGGACTATACACCCAAAGACACCCGCCGAGCCGTTCGCAATTTCTTGCAGGCATTGAAACCGGTAGCCCTCGTTATCACGAAACATGATGTCTGGCCCAATCTTGTTTGGGAATGCGAGCAGATGCATATTCCCACCTTCCTGGTGAATGCGAATTTCTCGCCAAGGTCAAAACGATTCTGGCCCATCGCCAAGTCGTTTCAAAAGGCCCTTATGGGCTCTTTTCAGGCCATTCTGACGATCTCACAAGAAGATGCCGAGCGCGCCCGCAGAATTCTACCCCTCGATGTCCGACTTATTGTCACAGGCGATTCACGCTATGATCGCGTCATGGAGCGCTTGAGTCAAGGTGCCCGCGACATCCAAATCTCCACCGAATCTCTCAAAGAGCGTTTCGTTCTCGTGGCAGGGAGTACTCACGAAGCTGACGAAGAGATCCTCCTGCCCGCGGTTGCCGCCGTCGCGCGGCGTCACCCGCAGTTCCTTTGCTTGCTTGTACCTCATGATCCTGAGCCACCTGCGCTGAAGAGAATCGAAGCGAACTGCGCCCAACTCGGACTCGGCTTTCTTCTTCTAAGCCAGTGGCAGAGACAACGCCTCGGACAGGTGCTCTGTGTGGACCGAGTGGGGATTCTCGCCGCTCTCTACGGACTCGGGCACTTGGCCTATGTTGGCGGGGGTTTTGACAAAGGCGTGCATAGTGTCCTTGAGCCGATGGGATACGACCTGCCGGTCCTCTGCGGCCCCAAAATCGAAGTATCCGACGAAGCTCGCTCGGGCAGAGCCGAGGGAGTTCTCGAGATCGCCGTCACCGCAACACAAATTGACGGCTGGATTGAGAAGTTCATCCGCGACGACGATGTGCGACGCCGGGTTGGAGAGAGAACTCGCTCTCTGGTTCAACAAAGACTGGGCGCCGCCACGAGAATCGTTGATTTTCTCCAAAAGGAACTCGACCTCTCATGATACAACTTGAGAGCGTGAGCTTCGCCTATCCGGGCCAACCTCTTGTGCTCTGCAACATCTCTTTCGAGCTGCACCAAGGAGAAGCCATCGCCCTGATTGGACCGAACGGAAGCGGGAAGTCCACATTGGCGCTGCTTCTGAATGGCCTGCTCCAACCGTCCTCAGGCACAGTTCGTGTGGATGGCTTGGAGACGACGAATCCAGAACATCGAACGGAAATCCGTCGCCGAGTCGGCCTGCTCTTTCAGAATCCCGAACAGCAAATCATCGCCAATACGGTTGCCGAGGAAATTGCTTTCGGCCTCGAACTTCTGAACATGCCTCGGGCGGAAATGCAAACGCGGGTAGGTGAGCTGTTGAAGGAATTTCGCCTCGAAGCATTCGCTGTGAGGCGTCCGGAAGAACTCTCCGGCGGTGAAAAGCAGCGGCTTGCGCTGGCGGCAATCATGGCAATCCGCCCGACATATCTTGTTCTTGATGAACCGACGGCTCTCTTGGACAGGGAAGGACGCGAGCAGTTGCTGTCTCTCTTAAGCTCCATCCGTCATCAGGCGGGAATTCTGTTCATCACGCCTTTTCCGGAAGAGACCGCCTTTGCCGGTCGTCTCCTATTCTTAAGCGAAGGCGCCCTCCGCGAGATCCCAGCGCAGGAGCGAGACCACTTCTGCCGAATTCTCGAAAATGGGTAGCCGTGTGACGCTTCATGCCCAAGAGATTGCCTTTGCGTATCGTTCACGGCAGGGCAGGGTGGAGGCCCTCACATCTCTCTCCTGCCAACTCCCTGCGGGAAAGGTTACGGCCATTCTGGGGCCTTCCGGCTCAGGCAAAAGTACTCTGGGTCTTCTTTTTGCAGGCCTCCTGAAGCCGGACTCAGGAAAAGTCTTCTTCTCGAACGGAGAAAAGCCCTCACCTAAGACGGTCGCCTACCTTTTCCAGTTTCCCGAAAATCTTTTTTCGGAAGAGAGCGTCGAAAAGGAGCTCTGTCAAGGAAACCGACTCACGCGAGATGAAGCCAAGCGTGCTCTTGAACTTGTCGGTCTCGAATCGGAGCGTCTGCTTGACCGAAGCCCGTTTGAGCTGTCCGGCGGCCAAGCACGCTTGGTGGCGATGGCGATTCAGCTTGCTCGTCCTTCTCATGCCATCATTCTCGATGAACCGACCGCCGGCCTGGATTGGAACATGCGTGCACATCTTCGGCACCTTATTCGAAAGGAGGCGCAGGCAGGCAAGATCGTCGGACTCATCACACACTATTTGGCTTTTGCTGCATCGGTCTGTGAGACGGCTTTCGTGCTGAAGGGAGGCAGCGTGCGATGGGAGGGTGAGCTGAGGCCTTTGGAACAAAATGCCGAGCTTCGTCGTGAGCTGGGCATTTAATGAGTGGAGATGCAGCGGATGGCTGAGGGTGGGTCGCTTGCGGTCCGGGTGCTAACAAGTGGCGGAGGACACGAGCTTCAGAACAAGCGCAATCTGCAACTCGCGCGCAATGCGCTCCGAATGGATGATGAGATGATAGAAAGTCTCCTCGCGATGGTCTATCCCCAAGAATCTGTGGATGTAACCCTCTCGTTCATTGTCGGATTCTCGGACAAGATTCTCTGCTTGTTCTCGGGTCAGACCTCGCTTTTCCATGATTCTCTCTGCGCGCCAGGCAAAGGGTGCCACGAGACGAATATGAACGCCGCCGGGCAGATCGCGAGTTAAGATAGCTCCACCACGACCCACGATGATACAATGTCCCTCGAGCGCCAAGGCTCGAACGGTGCGAACCAGGGCGCGAAAGGCTTTGAGCTGGAGATTCTCGCGCGAGAAGACTGAGGCCAAATAGTCATCCAACTCGCCGTGCACGGATTTTTCGAGGGATTCCAGAAGGGTCTTGTTGAGCTGACAATCCGCGGCGATCTTTTCCATGAGCGCGCGGTCATAGACGGCCCAACCGGCAGGTGTGGGTAGAGCCTTATTCAGCTTTTCAGCCAAGTCTTCCGCCAAAACAAAGGCTTCACAACCGAATTGACGGGAGAGCGTGAAGAAAGGGCGGCTGCCGGGAGCTGCCAGGGACTTCAGCTCGCGCCGAGCCCGCCATCTCTCGACTTGTGCGTGAAAACTGGGCTCGAGTTTATGAAATGCGCTTTCGGATAGTCGCTTGCCACGCATGATTGAATCTTGTTTGGGAATGGGACTACATAGAAGATAGGAAATAGAAAGACGAAAATCAAATTGCGCAATCTATTGACTTTGGCCGATTTTTTTGATATAATTAAGTTTGGCACGGAATCGTCGGCTCTGCAAGAAAGGCATTTTCGCAAGGCCGGCATTTCCAATGCAGGGGTGCAGGAGCCATATCCTATAAGATAACAGAGACTTAGTATTTCGGGGCGTAGCGCAGTCCGGTAGCGCACTTGGTTCGGGACCAAGGGGTCGCTGGTTCAAATCCAGTCGCCCCGACCATGGCAAAGATGAGCTGTAGCCAGAATCGCTCTCAGTCGCTGATGATCATTTGGAGGCGAATGATGCGCAGAGTGCGCGATAGGCCAGTGATTGCATTTTTGGTGCTAATGGGAGGAGTTTTTTCTCCGCTAATGACGTTGGAAGCTGGTCCGTCTGAGGCAGATAGCGCATTTCTACGGGAGTTGGAGGTTAGCAGAAAAGGCTCAAAAGATGACGAAGGCTCGGAAGGGTTGCGGAGTTACTTAGAGATATATATTGACCGAATTAATGATCCATACTTCTGGGTATACAGGTATGATGATTTGTGCGTTGGGACGTGGGGAGCTTCTCTATACGCTCAAGAGCTAGCGGTCCACTGGGAATCTATGCATGCAATGGCAGAACGTTGTGGTATGAGAGAATTGGAATTATGGGCGTATCAGACTGGGGTGATCATCTCCTTAGATTCTGCTTTCACCCATTACCTGTTCCATGGTGTTCTGCGATGCACAGACTCAGACGGTAGATCAGCAGAGGGTAGGTCTCCCGAATTTCTTTTTAATCATCCCCCTTCACGTGCAGGCATTGAGAAGGCACGAGCTGCACTTAAGAAAGCCGATGAGTATCGGCGATTGTTGGATGAAGCTCGACATGCTCTGGTTTGCATCAGTCAGGGTCAAGGTGCTACTCTATCTGCAGAAGATAGTGCCGAGTTCTTCTATCAGCTAGATGCTAGCAGGAAAAGAGCAGGTCAGCTGCAAGCTGGCTTAGAGTATGTTGTTCTCTTGATGACGGGTCCATACCAGTATGCCACTCCTTATGATCTCAGATATTTGCAAGATAATTATACCATCCCGAACATG
>JAZDIW010000399.1:0-6743 GCA_043804575.1 bacterium | reverse complement strand
AACCGGCGAGGCAGAAGACGCGACGCAACGGGAAAGTTCTCGCGACCCCAGGCGCCCCAAGCTGCCTGCTTGTTCAGAGGATCCTGAGCAAGAGTCTCAATCGCCTTCGAGAGATTCTGTCTCGATACCTCCCGGTGTGACATCTCCGAAGAGGCCACTGGAAACCGCCATTCCCTCTATCCGTTGGGCACCAACTTTATGCGCTTGTTTACAGAGCGCGATAAAGCACTTCCAATGATAATATCCTTCCATTCCCGCCTGTTTGGACTGATAGGCATTCTCGCGCATGATTTCCTTGCTGCAGGCCTTGCAAATCATTCTCGCTCACTCCTTCATTCCATCAGCTACCCAACTTCATCACACCCACCGAGCCATCTGAGGTCGTTTCGTCTGCTTCCCGTACTGCGAATCCCCGGTCGTGCATCAAGTTTCCGGAAGGATTCTGGCAAAAACTATGACAACGAGAAACCACCCGCTTCCGCGAGAACATCCTCAATATTCTTCTGAATTTGGATCAAGCGTTCCGGTGAGTCGGCCTCGAAGCGAAGCACCAACACCGGTTGCGTATTGGATGCCCGCACCAGTCCCCATCCCCCCGGAAAAGTCACCCGCGCGCCATCCAGGTCGAACATCGGCAACCCTTTCCGGCGAAAGGCATCCCGTGTTTTCTGAACCACCTCAAATTTCCGCTCGTCCGGACAATCCACTCGAATCTCCGGTGTGGAGAAAGTCTTCGGGACATCCGCCAATTCTTCTTCAATGGAGTGGCCGAGCTGCGCGACGAGTTCCACCAAACGCCCCGAGGCATAAATGCCGTCGTCGTAGCCGAAATAGCGATCCGCAAAGAAGAGATGACCGCTCATTTCTCCCGCGAAGAGCGCACCCTCTTCCCAGAGCTTTCGTTTGATCAAAGCATGGCCGGTCTTCCACATGATGGGCCGACCGCCCTTCGATTTCACATCGGCAAAAAGGTTATCGGATGACTTCACATCGGCAATAATCGCCGCGCCCGGATGCCTCTTCAGAATCGCGCGCGAAAAAAGTATCATGAGTTGATCCCCCCAAAGCACGCGTCCCTGGCCGTCAATCGCACCCAAGCGGTCTGCGTCTCCGTCGTACCCGACTCCAACCTCTAACTTCTTTTCGGCAACCAGTCTTTTGAGGTCTGTCAGGTTTGCTTCAACCGTCGGATCAGGGTGATGATTCGGAAAGTGACCATCCACTTCGCTGAAGAGGTCATGCACTTCGCAGCCAAGCTCGCGGAAAATGGCAGGCGCCACAAGCCCGGCGGTGCCATTGCCCGAATCCATTCCCAGCCGCACGCCACGCGGCAGAGTCAGGTTGCCTGCGATGTGCTCGATATAGGGAGTAAGGATACTGTATTGCTTGAGCGGTATTGGTGCCGATTTCTCGAAATCCTCCTCCTCAATCAATCGTCGAATTTTTTGGATGTCTTTCCCGAAGATGGACTCCCGTCCCATCGTCATTTTAATCCCATTGAATTCCGGGGGATTGTGCGAGCCAGTTACCATCACGCCGCCATCCTTCTTCAAGTGAACGATGGAGAAGTAATGGACCGGGGTGGGGCAGAGTCCGGTATCCGTGATTTCCAAGCCGCAGGATGCGAGCCCTTCGGCAAGTTCTTGAGCAATCCGCTCGGAGCTCAAGCGTCCGTCGCGCCCGAGCGTGATCTTGCTCGCGCCCTGGCGTTTCATGTAGGTCCCGATTCCGCGGCCAAGACTCACAACCGTTTCTTTTCGGAAATCTCGGTCAACAATCCCCCGAATGTCGTATTCGCGGAAAATGAGAGGATTCGTTTTCATGGGCTTTTTGTTTTTCTTTCTATCATCCAAAGCGAGATATTTCAAACAGGACTATCCGGCAAGATTCGCGTCAAACAGCAACAACCCCATGTTCTGTCGAAACCGAGAGCACGACATGTTTTTTGCTGTCCAGTGGCACCTCATCTAAAGCTGCCAAGAGGCGTTCCCGGCCGAAGCGAAGCAGAAAATAGGCCGTCGAAAGACCCTGTTCACTCAGCAGACCGCGAGGCTTGAGCGCGCGCATGGCTTCCTCCAATTTCCGCCGTGTTTCTTCGAAGCTATCACCGATACCCGCATCATCGGTTCTGTCAAGCATCTTCTTGGCCAGTGCATCGAAATCGCTCTCCAGAATCCGGCGTGGAGTGAAGCCGACTTTTTGGCTCAGATGACTTGTCTTTTCGTCCATGATGGTCACGGAAAGGCGCGGAAAAAGAGAGGGAGCCGCCACGGACAGAATTTTATAGAACGGTTGAATTTGCGCGTGATAAGCGATTTCCATGGGCCCGGCAATATAGGCGGCCGTTGGGAGCACGAAATCTTGATAGAGCGGTCGCAAAGCCGCCTTCGGTGATACGATCTCTGGATGCGCTGTGATAGAGTCTCGCAGTTCATGCAGCGTCACCGTCTCTTCATGTCCGCCTGGATCTCGCAAAGTTCCATCGTAGCTCACGACACGCCGAATGAAGTCATTTCTCATCTGATAGAAAAGATACGCCGATGGCGTTGGGGAAAGCGGAGCCGGAAGGCCGAGGCTCTCAAGGAATTCACCGCGGGTCGAAAGCAGTTTGTGCAGCGCCGGTCCCACATCCAAGATGCGCGCCCATAGCGGTGCGGCCAGTCGCTTCAGGCCGGCATGGCTCCCTTCGACGACGAGAAGACCCCGCTCGCCTAAGAGCCTCGCCAGAAGTCGCCCCATTCCATCGGACAATGTCTGTCCCGCATAACACTCCGCAAGAAGAGCCTCGGTTTCCGTAGTACGAGGCACCCCGATTCTTTCGGTCATTTCTCGGATGGGATCCAGAACGCTCGCGCGAACTTCATAGTGTCCTGCAGCAAAATTGGCAACGGGCGTCTCCGGCGAGAAATGGGCATTCGAAATCTCCCCGCTCTCCTCAAGATAATACGAATCGGCTATTTCCGCAAGGTCATGATCCTCATCTTCGAGCCAGAAAATGGGCAGGAGAGGCTTTCCCAGCTCGCGCTCGAGCAGGGAGGCCAATCGCACGCAATGATACGCCTTGAGGAATGTATAGAGCGGGCCGCCGAGGTATCCGACTTGCTGAGCACTCACAATGGCGGCGGCTTTTCCGGCAGCCAGTTCCTCCAGCCTCGCCAAAGCACCCGCAGGCACGCCATAGCGTTTTCCCGCCGCTTCCAGAATGTCCGCCAGCGCCTTCCAGTCACGAGTCTGCGCGAGCTGCTCTTCCTGTGCCGCTTTCACGCCCTCCAAATTCGCAGCCGATCTCAGAAACAAGGAGGACGCAGAGGAACGGTCTTCGATGACTCTCGTCCAAGTGGCATTGAAACCGGGAAGAAGACCGAATCGAACCGTCGCTTCGGCTACAAAGTCGAACATAGCTTCTCTGCGTTGGCTTCAGCGTGGACTGTCGCAAAATATACAAAGCCCTCTCTACTTTGTCAAACCCATAGTCACGCACAGGCTCTTGCCGATTTCAACACTTGCAAATCACGAAGAAGAATTCTATATTATAAGATTCAAAATGAGGCGAGACATCATAGGAAGGATAAAGCGTGAGACGGGGAGCTTTCTCGAATATTGACTTGAATTTGGCCTGGACGCCGGTCGTTCGTTTCCTGATCATCACCAATGCGGCAATTTTCTTGCTCCAAGAGTTTTTCTTGGGCGACTATGTTCTCGCATCTTTCTTCGGATTGAGGCCGCAGTTTGTTCTGACGAAGGGATGGCTATGGCAGCTCGTCACCTATATGTTCCTGCATCACGGCTTCTGGCATATCTTCTTCAACATGTTCGCCCTTTGGATGTTCGGCTCCACGCTCGAGCGCGTCTGGGGTGCCAGAGGATTTCTTCGATACTATTTCCTTACCGGGTTGGGGGGCGGATTGTGCTATCTTCTCTTCAATATGAACTCGGCGATACCCACGGTCGGAGCCTCCGGCGCCATTTACGGACTGTTAGTTGCTTATGCCGTCCTTTTTCCCGACAGTATCATCTACCTTTGGTTCTTCATTCCCATCAAAGCGAAGTGGTTCGCCTTGGGATTTGGAGTGATTGAATTCGTGGCCTCTTTCCGGCCGAGCGATTCGATCGCTCATCTGGCCCATTTGGGCGGAATGGTCATCGGCTATGTCTATCTGAAAAGGGAGACTCTCTTTCGGCGCGTGATTTGGCGACTGCGGTTGACGAAGCAAAACAGCGAGGCGCGTGCTCGTGAACGCAGGGAAAAACATCTAAACGGTGTTCGTCAGGAAGTGGACGAAATTCTTGACAAAATTAACCGTGTCGGATTTGACGGCTTGTCGCGAGCCGAGCGAAAGAAGCTGAAACGAGCCAGCGAAATCCTCCGCGAGAAGGGCCATCGCTGACCCCGTGCCTTATCTGTCTTTCCATTCGTTGCTGACCCACAACACTCCCTCATAGCTATTCAGGATGCACCGAGATTTCCCCGAACTTGCCCACACATGGGTGCCCGGGCAGGAACCCTTGTTTCTTTTTCTTCACGGACTTGGAGCAGACGGGCGATGCTTTCGAGATGCACTGGATGCTCCGGGCCTTCGAGGGCGAGCTCTGCTCATTCCTGATTTGGGCGGCTTCGGGAAGAGCCCTCATCAAGAGGATTTCTCCTACACGATGGAGGCACAGGCAGAGCTTGTGAGAAATCTGTGCTGTCGGCTCGGTGCAAAGGACCTTTCCATTATTGGCCATAGCATGGGCGGTGCCATCGGCATCTGTCTGGCAGAGATGTGGCCGGGCTTGGTCACGCATTTTGCTAACGCCGCCGGCAATTTAGTTCCCGAAGACTGTTTCTTCAGTCGGGCCCTTTGTGACATGGATTGGGACACCTTCGAAAAGCGGGGTTTTGAGGAATTCAAAGCAAAAATCGAGGTGGAGAGCGTCCATTCGCGCAAGTCGCTCGCTAGTTATCTCTCCACTCTGAAAAGAACAACGGCCGACGCTATGTATCGCAGCTCCCGAGATCTCGTCCGCCTCTGCGACGAAGGCAAACTTCTGTCTCGATTTCTTTCGCTCTCTTGCAGGAAGCTCTATCTGCACGATGTGGAAAGCGAGCCGCCCCCACATTTTATGGAAGCTCTGCGCCGCGGGGGTGTGCCGATTCTTCGCATCCCGGAAAGCGGTCATAGTTTGATGGAAGACAATCCTTCGGTTTTCTACGCCGCCCTTGCGGATTTCCTCGCCGTGAAATAGTCATTTTTCGTTTAGACAAAGCGCGCGGTTCTCTGACCGCGCGCTTTGTTTCTTATGAAGGATGTGAAAGGACTTCGCAAGGAGATCTCTTACAAAGGCTATTCGAGTCGCAATTTTTCCGGATTTAATCCTGCAAAGGCTTCATGGACGAAGCGCCCATCCTTCCGAATGAGCACATCATCGAAATAGATTTCCCCGCCCCCCTTCTCCGGCGTTTGAATCAGCACGAGATCCCAGTGAATCGCGGAGCGATTGCCGTTGTCGGCTTCCCCGACATAGGCATTGCCGGGCGTGAAATGAAACGAGCCGTTGATCTTTTCGTCGAAGAGAATATCATCCATCGCGTCCAGAATGTAGGGATGGAAACCGAGAGCGAATTCTCCGATGTACCGAGCTCCTTCGTCGATATCCAAAATGCCTGTCAGCCTTTCCGTATCATTCGCAGTCGCTTCGACGATCTTGCCCTTTGAGAATTTGAATCGCACATTCTCGAAGGTGAAACCGCGAAAGCTTGAGCCTGTGTTATATTGAATCGTCCCTTCGACCGAATCACGCACCGGTGCGGTATAAATCTCAAGGTCGGGGATATTCTTGTGCCCATCGCATTTCTGAACATTGATTCCCTTGAGCGAAAAACGCAAATCCGTTCCGGGGCCGACGATTCGTACGCGATCCGTCTTCTTCATGAGTGCGACGGCCGGGTCCATGGCGCGTGAGGCCTTCGCCCAATCCACCTTCGTGCAAACGCGATAGTAAAAATCTTCGAACGCCTCCAAAGACATCTTCGCCATTTGGGCCATCTGCGGAGATGGAAAGCGCAGCACGACCCACTTCGTGTGCTGAACGCGCTGCTCCAGATGCACGGGCTTGAGCCACAGGCGTTCATAGAGAGACATCCGGTCGCCGGGAATATCCGAATATTCCTTGGCATTGAAAATGCCGCGGACCGCAATGTAGGCGTCCATCTTTTTCATTCGATCCATCTCACATCCGGCAATGAGTTGCATGCGTTCCTCTGTCGCATTCAACAGCAGCTTGCGCTGAACATATTGACTCTTCATCTCCAACACCGGCAAGCCCTTCGCGTCGCAGATTTCCTGCACCAGCACGGCCACGAAGTCCGCGGGGATATCGAAGGTCTCGACGAGCACTTTTTCGCCGGGCTTCAGTTCAATCGAATAGCGCACCAGAACGCGCGCCAGGTCAAGATAGCGGGGGTCAGGCATGAGAATTTCCTTTTTGAATATTCAATATTTTTCTTTGAGAATCTGCCATACTCAGTCAACAAGAATATACCTCGAATTTTGAAAAAGTGCAAGCCGGGCTGGCGGAAGTTGATGCCGAAGTAAGGCAAAGGGCGTCGACAAAGAATCTCCAGAAAAACGCACTCCCAAATCTCACTCTCATCCAAATTCTGCTCTTCTCCTTGATTTTCTCCCAAAATTGGCTATAATAGAGCTTGAATTTCCCATCTGCGCAAAGCGCTCCATGTCCCTGCTTTCAAGAGCTGTCAG
>JAZDIW010000398.1:0-2353 GCA_043804575.1 bacterium | reverse complement strand
CTGGTTCTCCCCTCCGCTACGCTACGGGGGGAACCAGGCACTGGAGACGGATGCCCCCCCGGGGCAATGGAACCGACCCTTCGGGGCGGCTCATCGGCCCATTAGGCGTATAAAAAAGAGTACCCAATAATGGACACAATTCTTGCAAGCATATTATCCGTTTTACTGACCATCCTGGCAATATCTTTCGCTATTAGATATTCTTCAAGGTACCACATTAGGGGAGACAAGAAATATAGAGAACGATACGAGATTTTGGAGAAAATCGCACATGGAACTAAATCAGGTTTCATTGATTCTGCAAGAATTGTCCTTGCGAAGAGCAGCATTGATAAAGCGATTGGTTTCATGGACGTGTCGCTAACCACCCATCCCGAAGAAATTCATGTTGACCGCTATTCATTTATTCATTCCTGCACCCACGTGCTTTTTGCTCCAGGCAAAACTATCCTAAGAAAAGAAAAAAGCTGGAGTGAAAAAGCCCCGAGCAATCAATTTGAGGACTTTGTCATCAAGAGCGAAAAACTCGATTCGATTCCACTTGACCTTATTCCAGGCAAATTAAAGAGCTCACTTTCTGAGTGCCGAGCTGTGGAGTCATCCTTTGAATATCCGGCGACCTACACAGGTCCCAGGTACAAGAAAAGGCTGCTCATTCTTGCGAAAGGTGTCGGTATCGTATTTTGCCGAACCCAATTTGTGAACGGAGATATTGATACCTATCGATTGAGAAAATTCAAAGTAGGAAATGGTAAAGAATTTTGGTTGCCGGTGAACAATTTGGGAAATTATTGGGTTTACGACATAGAGTGTCAATTTGGTCCAAATATGCTTAACATGTGTGAATAGCGCCTAACAACGGCTTCAACTCGGTCTGGCAATTCCGCTACGCTTCATTGCCAGCCGGTTAAGCCCACCGTTCGCGTCGCGCTGCGCGCGCCCGAACGGCGAGTTGCGCAGGTCTGGAGTCATCATGCGCCTCTAATTGTCGATGGCTACCGCCAATGAGCAGCTAATCACCCTCGTGACGCGTGGTTACCAACTTCATGCGACGATTTGGGAGGAATATCGCACAAAGAAGGCCAACAAGACGTTTGATGCGCAAGCAGATCGGGCACGCCACGGCGAGCAGATAGACGGTTGGGCACAGGAAGCGTTGAACGCCTTGAGTGGCATCTTTCCGACGGAACTCGAATGCCATGTGTTCTTGAATCCTGAACATCCATTCGGAGCGGTGGCGGACCCTGATTACCATTGGAAGTGCCTGATGCTCCGCTTGATGGATTTGGTCAGGGGGCTGGACAAGATCCGGCAGGAATCTCTGCCGCGATATACCGATCTTCCCATCAAGGAACGCCTCTATGTCGAGGACATTGACAGTTTCTCCCGGGTCCGGGACGTGAACCCAAGCATGGTGGCATACTTCCTCAAAGATGGCTGCCTCGATGTGGCCGAGGACGCCGTCAAGATGGCCTTGGAGCAGATCCTCGACGTCCCCTTCCACCGTAAGGACAGTCCCGCCGAACTCGACGACATCTACACGGCCAACGTCATCGTGAACGGCAGCCGCCACGCAACAGCCTTCATGCTCAAAGGGCCGGGCATCGGAACGAAGGAAATGGACATCAAACATTGCGGGAGCAAGGGCAACCAATTGGTCCGTCTGTTCGATGCCCCAGCTGACCTATTTGTAATCCAATTCACTGGTCGGATTGCGGAAATGGTCATCAAAGACGTCGGGGGGAAGGTCGCGGCGTTGCGTGGGCGGGGGAAGCAGGCCCACTTCCTCATCATGGACGGGCAGGATACCGCACGTGTGCTTTATGCCTATGGCAAGGTACAATGTGTTGACCTTGCTCTGGCCTAACACGGGTTCCAGCCGACTGGCAAAAGACGCCAGCGGCTGAACCCAATCCGTTAGACCCAAAATCATATACCGCCGAGAGTAAGATGATAGCGACTGATTTTTTGATGCAGAAGTACCGTGACCTGTTTGATCTTGCAAAAAGGGCCCTAGAAGAGGGACCTTCATTCTTGGTCGGCAAAAACGCGAACAGCATAGAGAAGCAGGTGACGCTTTTCCATTTTGCTCGGGCAACGTACTTGCTTGAGGGAATACACGTGCTTTGCACTCATGGGCTCGCGCATCATCCACTGGTAGGCCGGTACCGGGTCCGGGTAGCTGTCTTTGGCCGGTAGCTTCCACTTGGCCATCAGCTTGGCGTTGTCCGCCTCCCACGTGCCCAGGTCCTCGCTCTTGCGCTCGTCGATCAGCTCCTCGTGGTACACCTGCGCCTCCCGGCAGCCGATCACCTTCAGCCCCGCCTCGCGCTGCACCTTCAGCGACAGGTCC
>JAZDIW010000397.1:0-3184 GCA_043804575.1 bacterium | reverse complement strand
TGCCAGTTCCACGCTAAGAGCAGGTTGGTCAATAGCTCATCGTCCTCTTCGACCCATTGCACGGTTCCCCGCAGCGATAGATTCATGGTGAGCGAATAGGAAGTCCGGAAGCGCCAAATCCGGTAATCCGTCAAAGCATAGTCATTGATGTCGACACATCCCAGACACGCATCCAAGACGAGGTCAAGTTTGTTTCAAGATTCGCTCGCGGTTTGAGCGTGAGTCTTTGACCGACGGACCAGTATTGTCCCTCGCGAAAAGTCCCTTGACTTCCTTCCGCCGAATACGAGAGGAACCTGCGATCGTCGGACTCGAACCATGCCCAGCGGTCATGATTGGGATGAAATTCGGGATTGAACATCCCGAAATTGTCGCGCAATTCGCCCGTTTCCCCCTCATCTTCATCGGCATAATGTCGGCGATAGTAGGTTCCCCAGTTCATTCCACATCCGCCCTCCCAGTTGCCGCGTGTCTGGAGATAGACATTCCAATTGCCCCCGCCCGCTCCAAAGCGCCCATCCGGAAGCGATGATTGCCATCCGTTCAAATTAAGCCACGCATCTTGCAGGAATCCTTTCTTGGGCATCCACTCTCGGCCAAACCAAACATAGTGCTCCAAAGTATTGGAATAGGATCCCCATCCAAGGTCGTTGATATTGTAGTCTTGGCCGCGATAGACGCTCTGCCATGATGAGCGAACCGGCCCCAGATTCATATATAGATCACTCCGAGATTCGAAGGGCTGCCTGTCATTTCCTGTTCTTTCCACGCCGGCGAAGGCAAGGGTCAGTCGGTTTTCGAGGCCCCATCGAATGCGGCCATCTATACCCGCGGTCACGGTGTGAAATCTGTCCTGCTCATTCAGACAAGTCCCTGTAAGTCCAATCGTATTCTGTTTTCCTACATTCCACACCGTGCGGCCGGCTGCCGCATCTTGCGCATCCCCATCTTCGTTACGATTGCGTCCCGCCAAGATGCTTGCCCGCAACACACCCCACTGCCCATTGAGTCGTGTGCCAAAATCGGGGTCGGCAACGCGACGCGTGTAGAGAAGTTGAATGGGAGAGGAATCGAATAGGCTCTTCGCTTCGAGAAAGAAGGGTCGCTTCTCTGTTAAGAAAACAGGATAATCGGAGAGATTAATCACCTCGTCATCCACATCCACTTGTGCAAAATCGGGCTGATAGGCGAAGTCCACTGTCCACGACGCACTCGGCACATATTTCAGAAAGAGGCCGAGATTCTCGAGCTCATTCTCGGAGGCCCATTTTTCTTCGGCAGGGGCGTCCCATCGCCCAACGGCATGGGGCAGAATCTCAACATGCTGGGCAGACTCGATGTCCCGCAGATCCAAGAGAGTGCCGAATTCGCCGACTCGGATGCCGCGCTGCCTGGTGAAGAATGGCCAGCAATGGTCCTCCTGCCGGCGGTCAATATGCCTTGCAAAGGCGATTCCCCAGCCATCGTCTCGGGCTCCGGCATGTCGAAAACTTGTGAAGGGAATACGAAACTCCGCAACCCATCCGCTGTCCGTGTGACCCACGGCGGACTGCCATACGCCATCCCAGGCATCGTCGGTGGAGCTCTCATTGACAAAGGTGCCATCCATCTGCCCCCCGGCCGCGGTAACACCCCAGAAGTACGCGTTGCGTAAGTCATGGAAAGTGTCGAGGCCGAGCGCAACCCAATCACAGTTGCTGTCGTTATCTCGCCGCAGGACTCGCGCACTGATGCTGTCCGGTGCGCTGTCCGTGCAGACGAAACAGAAATAGAGCGCATCTTGATCATAGAGTGTGTAGACTTTTGTGCTCAGGCTTGCTGCTGCTCCTTCCTCGGGCAGCATCTGAATGAAACTATCCACCGGCGCAGCCCTAAGCCAGTCCGCCTCGAAAATCCCGTCAATCTTCGGGCTCTGCGACCGCACGGCATGCACGCGCAGCGGAGAATCCGCCGCCGCCGCTTGTGTCCATAGGGCGAAGAGAAGAGAGAGAGTAAGCAAAAGAAGAGGCATGGGTCTCTTTTAAGCAAGTTGCGGAATTCACAGGCGTCGAAGTTCATACAAATCATTCGATTCGAATGAACTTGCCTGATCAATGCCCTCACAAAGATGGTATTCCAAAACTATTTGATTTTGCGAAGGCTGTCGAGGTTGCAGCCTTTTTGCTTCAGGGTAGGACAAGTTGGAAGGCCTGGCCGGCGATGGCGATGATGGGAGTCCAGTAGACCCCCATGATAAGAATCGGGATCACAAGGGCCAGAAGAAGCACCTTTGCACCGAGGCTGACGAAAATGGGGGTGGTTTTCACGGGATCGCGAAGGAACATCTCACGCACGATTTTCGCATAGTACCACAGGGAGACGACGCTGTTCAGAACGCCAATCACGGCCAGCGGCATCATGCCTTGATCCACCAGAGCGGCAAAGAGGTAGAATTTGCCGATGAATCCCGCCAAGGGAGGCAAGCCGACAAGAGAGAAGAGAAAAATCGAAAAGACGACGGCGACAAAAGCCGCACGAAACCCCAATCCCCGAAATTCATGCAGCGTCTCGCTTCCCTCCTTGCGTGCAATGACATCCACTGCGAAAAACGCACCATAGTTCATGAAGAGGTAAACGACGAGGTAGAAGAGAACCGATTGAAATCCGAGGTCGCTCGCGGCAGCGAATCCCATGAGGATATATCCGGCATGCGCGATGGATGAATAGGCCAGAAGACGCTTCAGGTTTTGCTGCGCAATGGCGGCCAAATTCCCCAAAGTCATCGTCGCGGCGGAGGCCAAAGTGAAGAGCATCGGCCAATCCCAGCCCGCCTCCCATCCTCGCGGAAGCAGCGTCACGGTCAGGCGAAGCAGCGCTGCCAGTCCCGCCGCTTTGGGTGCCACCGAAAAGAAAGCCGTAATCGGCGTGGGCGCTCCTTCATAAACATCCGGACACCAGAAATGGAAAGGCACCATCGCCACCTTATAGCCGATGCCTCCCAAAATGAGAAGCATGGCCACGAAAAGCGTAAGGGGTGAGGAAGATCCTTGAAGGAAATGATTGCGAATCAGACTGAAATCGGTCGAGCCGGAAAGCCCGTAGAGGAGCGACATCCCAAAGAGCATGACGCCTGTAGAGACAGCCCCATAGAATACATATTTCAGCGCCGCTTCCCCGGAGGAACGTTTCTCACGATACATTCCGG
>JAZDIW010000396.1:0-2553 GCA_043804575.1 bacterium | reverse complement strand
CAGGGGGGTTCGAAATCTTTGCCAGAGTTCTCTTTCGAGGCATTCGATGGGCGCATCCGGAACAGGCTGCTCGTCAAAACGGATTACCCATGCTTGGCTCCGCTGCTGAAAAAGTCGGGCGAGCAGGTCGGGTGGCATCTGACGTTTGGAGCTTCCGATTCGCTGAAAATAGCCGTTCGGGCTCTTGTGAACGTAAAGACTGCGGGGTATGTCGATCCGGATGACGACCCGTTGCGTTCCATCCATTGCAGGCAAATATGTCTTGCGGATTCTGCATGTCAACGGAGGTTCGATCAGATCATTGCAGATATTCCGCACCCAGGTTTCCACAATGTCGAGCATCTCTTCGGGAATGCCGACGACGCTCCTCGTTGTATCATCGACACCGAGAACAAAGACGCCGTTTGCCGTATTGGCCATTGCGACAAGTTCATCGGCCATACTGTGAGAATGGGGATCCGACACACGATCCCCCTTGAAGCGAAGGTCTTTAAGTTCAAGAGATGAATCCTCTCCCACTGCAATCTGCCGCAGCAGTTCTTCACTGGTGTCAAACATGTTCATACCTCGAGTGTCATGCGCTTGTAGCGTTTTTCAAATGCCTCACGCCCGCCTTCCATAATTTGACAAATACATTCCCGAACGGAATGCTCTTCCAGACCGCCCTGTTCGGCGAGGTGAACCTGGCCTCCTCTGAACTCCAAGACATGAACAAGTTCAGCGTCACCATTGACCACGATGTTCGGATTATGCGTCACGACGATCAATTGGCGTTTTTTCTTGTTCTCATGAATCTGCCGGACAACCAAGTCGTAGATCAAGGCATTATCCAGATCGTCTTCGGGTTGGTCGATAATCAGCGGCTCTTCTCCGTGACTCAAAAGGAATGCCAGGATCGCGGCGGCTTTCTGGCCGGCGGAACCCTTTTCCAGATCCTCGAAGTGAGTCTTGTTCCGATCTCGCACATACTTGACCCGCAACAGGTCATCCGGCCACCAGCACATGAGTTCGTCAAAATTCGCAGGCCGCTTTTCCAATGAACTTTGCAGGCGGTTAGTAAAATGACCATGTACATAATCAGGCGCATTCTGCATTTCACCGACTGCGAGTTTATTTGTTAAAATCTTGATGTCACGTACTATGTCAGGAAGCTGCGATGGATCTATTACCACTTCTTCCCAGTTCCACAGCTTATAGAGAATCCCGCGTCTTCCGTCTCTATCAAGCAGGGACGTTCCGAATTTATCCTCTTCGAGTGCCAGCAATGCGCGATAATCCGATTCAACACGATTTGTATCGCCAAATGGCACCAGTTCCATTCTGACGTAGTGATTGTCACCGACGACCGACTGGATGAAAGCGACTCGCTTGCTATACAGATCTTTCCGAAGGGACAGGAAATTGCTGTATATTTGGGAGATCTCTTCCTGGATGCGCGTTGCCTCATTCTTTTGTGTCTCCAAATTTGCCAAGTCCTGCAGCAATTGAGTCCGCTGCTGGACCCAGTGACCGTATACGGCCGGATCAAATCGGCCCCCTTTCCCCTCATATTCCTTGACCAGCGCTTGATAATCTCCCAATACTTTGACGCTTTGCCGATACCAATGGCTGTCTGTCAGTTTGCGTTTTCTCTCCCCCGATATTTGTTCAACCTGGGAAGCCAGTTCGAGAAGGTGTTTCTGTATGGCAGATAACGCCATCGCCGTTTCAGAATGGATACTTCTAACTTCCTCTGTCATCGGCTCGCCATCCGGAAAAAGATGAGCCGGGAAATCCTCTGATACGGCATCTCCTGCAAGGGTCCGGATTCGTTCTGCCAGGTCGTCGAAGCTGCTGTCCGTCGGCATGGCTCGAAGCTGCTGAGCGTGCTTCTGGTATTTCTTGAGGATTTCTCCGTGACCCCGTTCTTCGTATTGCTTCAGGTCATTTTCGACATCCGTCAGCTTGGCCCGGATATCCGTTTCTCGCGCCAGCAGTTGTTTGACCTCCCGTTGATACAGTCGCAGTTGCAGGAATTTATTTTTCGTTTGTCCCCACAGTTGTTCCCATTCACCGCGATTAACCTCCGGAGAACGGTCCAGGATTTCCAGCAGGCCTTTGGGATTGGCAGCCAGCTCGTTGATTTGTTTCTGGCTGTAAATGCTTATTGGGAATCTTTCCCGTATCGTTCGCAAATCTCCAGCATTAATTTCATTCCAGATATCAATGCTTTGTTCTTCCAACACGGTGCCCGTAGAATCGAAGCGCCAATGCAGGCGGTACTCTTTTCCGCGACGATGGATGCCAAGTCTAAGTTCCGTATTATCCAGCATGACGCCTCTATGAGAAGTGTGCGCCATAAATCTATTCAATTCTTCACTTAGTCGGGGGATTTCCTCCAATTCACCATCCCGGCGTGCAGTAATTCGGATCGACTCAAGTGTCGTGGATTTGCCTGTTCCACGGCCGCCGATGACGGTATTGAAGAGAGGATGAAAGCTCATTGTCAACGGTTGTCCCGGAGCCCGCCCGCAATGACGCATCGAAGAAATTTCAAGGGAGCGAATGAAGATG
>JAZDIW010000395.1:0-6335 GCA_043804575.1 bacterium | reverse complement strand
CCGGGGTAGACATCCAAACCTCCTCTTGGATTCAGACTCTACCCCTTCAACGCACAACCTACCCGTTCCGACTCAACGGGATTACCTTTTTAGAAACGGCACTAGCAGATGGTATCTTCCCCCTACGGGATGATTTCACATGGATGATGACACCCGCCTCGGCGCGGCATCAGGTCAGAGCATCTCCACCGCCAAGGCGGTCGCTTCGCCGCCGCCGTTACAAAGACCCGCGATGCCGCGGCGAGCCCCTTGGTCTTTCAGCACATGCAGAAGCGTCGTCAGAATTCGGCAGCCGCTCGCGCCAATCGGATGACCCAATGCGACGGCACCACCCCAGATATTCACATTCTTTCCGTCCAACCCCAATAGACGATTGTTTGCGACGGCAACAACAGAAAAAGCTTCATTCAGCTCGAAGAAATCCACATCGCCGAGTTTCCAGCCGACACGCTTCAGGAGCTTTTCGACGGCTCCGGCGGGAGCGGTCGTGAACCATTCGGGAGCTTGGCTGTGCGTGGCGTAGCCCACGATTCGCGCCAAGGGTTTGACACCTCGCTTTTGCGCGACATCGAGAGGCATCAGGACGACAGCAGCACCGCCGTCGTTGATGGACGAAGCGTTCGCTGCCGTTACGGTGCCGCTCTTGTCAAAAGCGGGTCTCAGGCTTGGAATCTTATCGAGTTTCACGCGGCCCGGCTCTTCATCGTCGCCGACAATCGTATCGCATTTGCTTCCCTTGATGGTTACCGGAACGATTTCCGGGCGGAATTTGCCTGCTTTCTGAGCGTTCAACGCGCGCGTATAGGACTCAACGGCAAAGGCATCTTGCTCTTCGCGCGAGATATTTTTTTCGCGGGCGCAGAGTTCCGCGCAGTTGCCCATGTGAACATTTCCGTAGGGGTCCCAAAGGCCATCGTTGACCATGCCATCCACGACGGTGCCGTTGCCGAGGCGATAACCTTCGCGTCCTTTCGGGAGATAATAAGGCGCTTGATCCATATTTTCCATGCCGCCGGCGATGACGATTTGATTTTCGCCGAGTTCAATCAGTCCCGCGCCAAGCATCACGGCTTTGAGTCCCGACGAGCAGACTTTGTTCACGGTTAGAGCGGACGATGAATTGGGAATGCCGGCGCGGATCGCGGCTTGACGCGCAGGCGCTTGACCGACGCCCGCTTGCAGCACCATGCCCATAATCGTTTCTTCGACTTCCTCCGGTGCGACTTTGGCACGCGTCAGCGCCTCCCGAATCGCAATGGCTCCCAATTCGACGGCAGGGACATCTTTCAAAGCGCCGCCAAAGGAGCCGATGGGCGTGCGCGCCGCCGAGACAATCACAGGTACAGGATGTTTCTCCATATCAATTTCCTCATGCTTGAATGGCTCGCACTGTTCGCAATCGTGCGGCCGATATGTTTTCAATAGATATTCTTAGATAGTTGCCCAGTCCATTTGCGTTTCGAGTTCAGAAATGGATTTCAAATAGCCTGCATGCTGGCGCGGTGCATGCGGAAAAATCAGCAGATAGTGTTGCTCCAACGCCTCCTGTAGAATTTTTCGTTTTTCACGCGCCAGAATTTCGATATCACCGTCATATCTCATAGCAGAACTCGGCGAAAGCATCGAGACCGTCGAGATGAGGTCGGCAAGGAAGACGGCACGCTCATTGGAGTCGCCGATGAGCACGATCGAATGACCTACGGTGTGCCCGCCCGTTTGCCTCACTGTAATACCCGGGAGGATTTCGGCGTCGCCTTCAAGTAGCGTCAGAACTCCGGCTTCTCTCAAAGGAATGAAATCTTCGGATAAATAGTCGGTACTATCCAATGGAGCTTCCCACGCTTCTTTCCACTCCTCCCTTTGCACAAAATACTGCGCATTAGGGAAAGCAGGCACAACCTTTCCCGCTTGATTCAGACATGTTGCACCACCCGCATGATCCCAGTGCAAATGGGTCAGAACGACAGCATCAATGTTCTCGCTTCGAATCCCTCGCTTCTCAAGTTCCGAAATGAGCCGCCGCGGCCACTCCATCTGGTAGCTTTCGACAAAGTCTCGCCGGGGCTTTGAGCCGACGCCGGTGTCTATCAGAACCGCTCGCTCGGCGCTGCGCACCAAGAGGCAATTGACACCGAGGAGAATGCGCTGGTGCGGACGCGAAGCTATCCCGATGAAATCTTCGGGCGGCAGGCTGAGAAGCCCGTCTTGAATCAGGTCAACTTCAAACGCTCCGAGTCGCATTCCGGGTTTTGCCGCCCTTTTCTCAAAGAACAGATGGAAATTCTATTTCTCACCGAGAATCGTTCGCGCAATGACCAAGCGCTGAATCTCGGAAGTGCCCTCACCGATTTCGGTAATCTTGGCATCGCGGAACATGCGCTCGACCGGATAATCGCGCGTGTAACCATAGCCGCCGTGAATTTGGATGGCCTGGAGGCAGACGCGCGCGGCCATTTCGCTGGCGTAGAGCTTGGCCACAGCCGCTTCACGCACATAGGGAAGCCCCCGGTCTTTCAGAATCGAAGCGTGATAAGTCAAATGTTTCGCCGCTTCGATTTGTGTGAACATATCCGCCAGTTTGAACTGCGTGGCTTGGAATTTCGCTAGCGGCCGACCGAACTGCTTGCGCTCTTGTGAGTAGGTCAATGCGGTTTCATAAGCGCCTTCGGCAAGACCCAGGGCCATCGCCGCGATCGAAATGCGGCCGCCATCGAGGGTGGTCAGCATTTGCTTGAAGCCTTCACCCTCTTTGCCGAGCAGATTCTCTTTGGGCACTCTGCAATCTTCGAAGTGAAGCATCACGGTATCGGAAGCGCGGCAACCCAGTTTGTTCTCTTTCTTCCCGACGGTGAAACCCGGAGCTCCCGCTTCGAGGACGAAGCAGCTAATTCCTTTCGTCCCCTTCGATTTCTCCGTCACCGCCGAAACGATGACGGTCTGTGCGTAGCTGCCGTTCGTGCAGAACTGCTTCGTGCCATTCAGGATATAGTGGTTGTTGTCAAGAACCGCCGTGCTCTGAGTGGCTCCGGCGTCCGAGCCCGCTTGCGGTTCGGTAAGTCCAAAGGCCCCCAGCCACTCGCCGCTGCACAGATGCGGCAGATATTTCTTTTTCTGCACTTCCGTGCCGAAGCCGAAGATGGGCCAGCAGCCGAGAGAAATATGAGCGGCGAGGGTGAGAGCCGTTGAGCCGCAGACTTTGGCGAGCTCTTCGACCGCGAGCGTATAGGAGAGGTAGTCCATGCCCGCGCCGCCCAGCGACTCGGCGAAGGGGATTCCCATGAGCCCGAGTTCGCCCATCTTCTTTATTGCATCGTGAGGAAAGCTCTGTTCCTCGTCTATCTGAGTCGCAATAGGTTTCAGTTCGTTTTGAGCAAAATCGCGAACCATATCGCGAAGCATGCGTTGCTCTTCGGTCAGTTCCATGCAGTCCTTTCTATCAGATCTATCAGAGAGAATCCATTTCTTTCATACGGGCACGCCTTCTCTGCGCGCATTCAGGAGTAACGGGCTGTTGATTGTCGAATAGTCTTCTTCAGAGACAGGATAGACCGATAATAGCGTTCCATTCTTCAAATTATTTTCCGTGATGATATCTATCATTCGGTCAATTTCTTTCCCGGGAATGACTCTTCCCTCAAGAATGATAACAACATCACTATCCGAATCTTCCGTGGCATCTCCTCTTGCCCATGAACCATAGAGGACAATATCTTTGAGCCTATCGCCGTAGAGGCTTTCAAGCTCTTGTCGGAATTCCCGGAGCATCTCCGTTACACCCATCTTCTCACTATCTCAATATCCACTTAATGCCACCCAAACATCCTGCCTATCTTCAAGTGATCCCTATCAATCCTGTGCAACTCTCCAACAACCAGTGAGGTGCTCTCGGCCAACAACTGAATTTCTCAGAGACTACTCCTCCAGAAGCTCATCCAGCCGGTCGAATTCGCGGCCCTTTTCCTTCCGTTGTCGTCGACGGATGTCCTCGATAAGTTGATTGTACTCCTCTTCGGAAAGGTCATAGTTCTTGAGCAAGCGCTCCAGTTCACCGCGAGCTTTCTCGAAAGGACTCCTCTTCGGCAGAGGCAAGCGAGACGGTTTTGATTTCATGGGGTCGCGTATCCTTGAAAAGCCGATTGGCAGGTTTGACGATACGAATTCAGACTCTCCTCCAGAGTATCAAAAGGGACCTCCAGCGTGATGGAGGGTTGCTCTCCCCGGCGCGCCAAGAGTTCCAACACGGGCAGGGGATTCAGCGTTCCCGTTCCCAGAGTCCAATGGCGGTCGCTTTGGCCGTCATTGTCCGAAAGGTGCAGGTGACGGATTTGGTAACGAAAGCGACGCACCCATTCTTCCACGGGCACGGAGCTGTAACAATGAGCATGGCCGATGTCGAGGCACAGACCCAGAGCGGGGCTGTCGAATTGCTCGAAGATTTTCTCAAAGATGGCCGGTTCATCTTCATAGGTATTTTCAACAAGCAGAGTCACGCCGCTCAACCGGGCTTCCGTCAGAATCACGGGCAAGGACTCGGTAAAACAGCGCCACCACGCTTCGGCAGCTTCGGGCGAGAACTGCGGAAGGAAACCCAAATGGATGACCATATGGGGTGAGGCCAGCGTGCGGGCGACGCGAAAGCCTCGGAGAATCAAGTCGCGGCTATACTGGCGGATGTGTTCATCGCGCGCACCCAAATTCAGATTATTGAACGGGCCATGCAGAAGCGCCGGAATCCCCGTTTGAGCCAAACGATCCGCAAGTCCCAAGACCTCTTCCCACAAGATGTCCGGCCAGAGAAAGCGCGAATCATCGAGCATGATTTCAATTCCGACTCCAAGCTCCTGCAAACGCGCAAGGCGTTCCTCGGCCTTCGCAAATGCACAGTAGTGAAACGGTGTATCCCAGACACTTTTTTCAGAGGATATGTCAGGCATTACGATGTCTCCTCTTCGAGAGGTTCCAAGTCAAGAACCGTAGCATCGGCTTCCAAGACATCTCCTTCTTTGTAGAAGATTTTGGCGACCTTTCCCGCTCTTGGCGCGCGAAGGCTGTGCTCCATCTTCATCGCCTCCAATATGGCGACCGTTTGTTTGGTTTCCACGGATTGTCCTTCGACGACAAGAAGCTTGAGCAGCGTTCCCGGCATCGGTGCGGTCAGGTGAGAGTCGCTGCTTCCCGTGATACCCGCGGCGGCTTCCGTCTTCGGGCGCTCCAGCACCAGAACTTGTCCATTGACCCATGCATATGTTCGGTCGGCCATTTCCTTCACGACGACGCGAAATCTTGCCCCATCCTTCTCCACGAGGAAGCGTCCGGTGGCCATCTCTTCATGACGGAAACTCTGCCTCGTTCCGCTAATGGCAATTTGGACACCACTGCGGGATGTTTCGAGTGTCAGACTATGAGTCTTACCGTCAATTGTATATTCGCTTTTCAATGCCGGTTCTATTTACAGGTTTTCTTTGTCACAATTCCCGCGAAGTGCGTGCGATTTCCCAATGGCCGACGGTTTGCCAAGGGGTGGGTTGAGTCTGGGACCGCCCTGAATGGTTGCCGCGCGCCAAGCTCGCCCGCGTGAGCATCGCCGCGATGAGCGCCACTTCCTGCGTGGTATCATTAGCGCCGGGCGGTTTCCAACCGGCAAAATGATGCTCAAGAAAATGCGTTGAGAGATTGCCGGATAAAAATGCCGGATGCTTCAGAATATCGAGCAACATTGGAATCGGGGTAGCGACACCCAAGATAACATATTCGGAAAGCGCGCGGCGCATGCGGCGGATGGCCTCCGCGCGGTTTTCGCCATAGGTGATGACTTTCGAGAGAATCGGGTCATAGTGCACGGAAATCTCGAGGCCTTCGCGCAGACCGCTGTCGCAGCGCACCCCGGGCCCTTGTGGCTCTTCCAATGCGACAATCACACCGGAAGAAGGCAGAAAGTTTCTCGTCGGGTCTTCCGCGTAGATGCGGCATTCGATGGCATGCCCGCGCGGGTGTACTTGCTCTTGCGAAAATGGAATCGGTTCTCCCGATGCAATTTGGAGCTGCATAGCAACGAGGTCGAGGCCGGTGCAAAGCTCGGTGACGGGATGCTCGACTTGCAGACGCGCGTTGACTTCGAGAAAATAGTAGTTGCCATTTTCGTAGAGGAATTCCACCGTGCCTGCATTCCGATAGCCCGCGGCTTTGGCGATTTTCACGGCGGCTTGTCCCATTTTTTGCCGAAGTTCGGGCGTCATCACCGGCGAGGGGCTCTCTTCGATGATTTTCTGGTGCCTTCGCTGAATGGTACATTCACGCTCGCCCAGCCAGACGGCATTTCCCTGCTCATCGCACAG